>NZ_JBFAOV010000070.1:0-22522 GCF_040675375.1 Nonomuraea sp. NPDC049607 | reverse complement strand
CTGGCACAACGATCACACCGGCCAGCCGGTCAAGAGGTCACTCACTCGCTACGACCACTGATCACCCGGACCCCTTGGACTCAACCATCTAGACGGCCCGGTGCTCGGGTCGCCGTCACTGGGGGCAAAGTAAAGCGTTGACGCAGGTCGCGGCGCGTAGGGCTGCGGCTCTCGACTCCGGATTTCGATCCAGGCGTTCGGGGATGAGTCCGGCGCCCAGTCCGGCGCCCCCTGCCCCGATAACGGTGGCGAGCACGTTTCCGCAGGTTGCGTTGCTCGCTAATGGTGCTCATGTCCACGCGTCTGAGAGCCTACAGTCACTCACAGCTACTTTGCGTCTGGTGTCACGGACCCGAGCGCCGGGCCAACACGCGTGCCGTACTGGCGGAGGAACTGGGCATCGCCCCAGGCCCGGAGCTGCAGCGGGTGCACCAGCGGTTGCTGCACGCCGACAAGCACGCGTCGCGCGCGGCCGAGTCCTCCGCGCCCGCGCGATTCCCGCTCGACCTGGCCTGTTTCGTCGGCCGCGAGGCCGAGCTCGAACGGCTGGGCAGCGAGCGGGCTGCCGTCCGCGTGATCCACGGCCCGCCCGGGGGCAAGTCGTCGCTCGCGCTGCGCTGGGCGCACCTGAACCGCGAGCGCTACCCCGACGGCCAGCTCCACGCCGACCTGGTCGTGCTCGACGACGCCCGCGACGCGGCCCAGGTCCGTCCGCTGCTCGCGGGCACGCAGGGCTGCCTGACGCTGATCACCAGCCGTTCGGACCTGTCCGGGCTGTCGGTGACGGCCGGCGCGTCCATGCTGCCTGGACGTGCTGCCCGAGGACGACGCGCGGCTGCTGCTGTCGGAACGGCTCGGCGCGTCCCGGCTGCGCGCCGAGCCGGACGCCGCCGAGCAGGCCATCCGCCGGTGCGGCCGGCTGCCGCTCGCGCTGGCGATCGTGGGCGCGCGGCTGTCGTGCAGGACCGACCTGTCGCTGTCCGACGCCGCCGATCTGGCGCGGCCGGGGCTGGAGCCGTTCGCGCACGAGGATCCGGCCATCGACCTGCGCGAGGTGCTCGGCCGCTCCTACCGCGACCTGCCCGAACCCGCCGCCCGGCTGTTCCGCCTGCTCGGCCGCGACTCGGGCGCCCATCTGCCGCTGGCGGCCGTGTCGAGCCTGGCGGCGCTGCCGGTGCCCGTGGCCAGGGAGACGGTCACCCGGCTCGACCACGCCAACCTGGTCGAGCTGCGGATGGGCGGTCGGCTGCGCCTGCACGACCTGCTGCGCGAGTACGCCGCCGAGCGCAGCCGTGACACAGACGACCAGCCCGTACGGCAGGCCGCCACGCGCCGCCTGCTCGACCACTACGTGCACACGGCGGCGGCGGCAAGCGCTGCCTGCCATCCGCACCGGGAGAACATGCCGCTGGATCCCCCGCGCTCCGGCGTGATCGTCCAGGCGTTCGCGGGTCCCGCCCAGGCCACCCGCTGGTTCGTCGCGGAGTCGCTGCCCGCGCTGCTCGCCGAGGCCGTCGCGACCGGGCTGGACAGGCACGCCTGGCTGCTGGGGTGGGGGTTCTCCGACTTCGGGCAGCGCCGGGGACCGTGGACGGAGATCCTCGACGTCCAGGAGGTCGCGCTCGGCGCGGCGGAACGCCTGGGCGATGGGCTGGCCGCGGCGCGTTGCCACAACAGCCTGGCCCGCGCGCACCTGCGGCTCGGCCACGACGGGGATGCCGTCACCCACTTCGAGCGGGCGCTGCGGCTGCACGCCGACTTCGACGAGCCGGTGCTGGAGGCGCACGTCCACCTGGGCCTAACGGTGCCGCTGAGCAGGATCAGGCCGGGGCGGGAGCTCGGGCACGCCGTACGGGCTATGGAACTGTTCAGGCAGGCGGGCGACGCCATCGGCAAGCCGCGGGCGCTGATCAACACCAGCTGGTGGCGGGCCAAGCGCGGCGAGTACGAGCAGACACTGGAGGAGAGCCGCAGGTCACAGCGGCTGCTCGCCGAGTTCGGTTCCGCGCAGGGTGAGGGCCACGCGTGGGACAGCATCGCCTACGTGCTCAACGCGTTGGGCGAGCACGCGCAGGCGGACGAGTGCCACGAGCGTGCCGCCGACCTGCTGCAGAGCTGCGACGACCTGCACGCGGCCGCCGAGACGCTGGTCAGGCTCGGCGAGACGCAGGCGGAGGCGAGCAACGCGGAGGCGGCGTACGACGCGTGGAAACGGGCGATCGAGTGCTACGAGGCCGTCGGCGACGCGAACGCCACGAAGATCAGGCAGCGGGCGCAGGCATTGAGAAACCGTTGAGAATCCACTGAGACCTTCGGCGCATGCTCCAGGCAACCGGCCAATCCCCACAAGGGAGGTTCCATGCGCACGATGTCCAGGTGGGCCGACCGGCTCTTGGAGAGAGTCGCCCCGCACGCCACCGCCCGTGCGACCGACTGCGAGTACCAGTGCTGCCGCGCGGACTACTGGAGGTACTGCTGCTACTACCCCAACGGCAACAGCTACTGCGGTTCCTGCATCACGAGCTACGACGCGCGGAAATGGTGCTGAAGTAACCCCAAGTAACCGGAGGTAGTCATGCCGTTCGCGGTAGCTCTCGTGGTCTTCGCCTGCGCGCTGTGCGCGGTGGACCTGATGTTGACCCTCGCGGTGGTCAGGCGGCTGCGTGACCACACCACGCGGATCGACGCACTCTACGCCGCCGTCGCGGGCGAGCTGGAGGCCAAACAGGAGAACAACGCTGTGTGAGCGGCGCCGCGGACCGACATGCCGTGACAACGGAGGAAGATTCGATGAAGACCCTGACCAACCTGGCCGACCGGATCCTGGAAAAGGTCGCCCCCCACGCCATCGCCCGCGCCACCGACTGCGGCTACTACTGCTGCGGTGCCACGTTCAACGGGGCGTACTGCTGCTTCTACCCCAACGGGAGCAGCCACTGCGGCGACTGCACGCGCCGCTATTGCTAGCGGTAAGCGGCCTCGCTGATTGATCTGGTGCCCGGCCGCCCCCTGCCGGGCACCCCCGTTACGGACCGGAGGTGTGCTGTGCCGTTCGTGATCGCCGTCGCGGTGCTTGTCGGCGTGCTGTGCCTGGTCGACCTGGCGATGACCCTCGCCGTGACCAGGCGGCTGAAGGAACACGTCAAGCTGATCGACGCCCTGGACGAGGTCGTGGAGATGGGCGGGCTGTTCGGGAAGGGCGGCCTGGCCGTAGGTGACCGCGTCGGCGACTTCGACGTGCGTACGGTGGACGGCGCCGTGGTGGCACGCGACAAGCTCCCCGACGACACGGTGGTCGCGTTCATCGCAGCCGAGTGCGCCACCTGCCGCAAGAAGCTGCCCGAACTCGTCTCCTGGGCATCTGGCCAGGACAGATCCCGGGTGCTCGTCGTGGTCGACGGGCACGGCGGCGGCCACGAGCAGATGGTCGGCAGCCTGTCCCCGGTGGCCCAGGTCGTGCTCGAGGACGGCGGCGGTGCCGTCAGCGCGGCGTTCGACGTCAACTCGTTCCCCAGCTTCTTCCTGGTCGGGGAGGGCGCGGTAACAGGAAGGGTGGGCGACGTCGCGCGGCTGCCCAGCGGGTCCGCGGCGTGATAGGCGGCAGGCGGGAGACCCCCGGGTTCAGCCACCTGGCCGCGGGCGCGGCGCGGGGTGCCGCGATGGTGTGCAGGGCGGCGCCCGCGCAGGTCATCGGCTACCTGGCCGTGACGCTGGTGGGCGCGGGCGCGCCGGTCGTGCTCGCCTGGCTGACCAAGGCCGTGCTCGACGGCATCGCCCGCGGAGAGGTCTCCGCGCTGCCAGGCCAGGCCGTGGCGATCGCGGTGGTCACCACCCTCGCCGCCGCAGCCGCGCAGGCAGGGCAGTACCTGCGGGCCGAGGTCGACAGGCGGGTCTCGCTGCGGGCCAAGGACGAGCTGTTCACCGCGATCTGCGGTTTCACCGGCCTGGCGCCGTTCGAGAGCCCGACCTTCCTGGACCGGTTGCGGATGGCGCAGCAGAGCGCGAGCAACCCCGGCAGGCTGATCGACACCGCGCTGTCAGCCGTGCGCAGCGCCATCACCGTAGCGGGCTTCGTGGGCTCGCTGCTGGTGATCAGCCCGCTGTTCACCGGGCTCGTGCTGCTGTCGGCGCTGCCCGCGTTTCTGATCGAGCTGCGGCTCTCGCGCAGCCGGGTGAACATGATGTGGCGGATCGGCCCGGTCGAGCGCAGGGAGATGTTCTACGCCCGGCTGATGTCGACCGCGGAGGCCGCCAAGGAGATCCGGCTGTTCGACCTGGGCTCGTTCCTGCGCGGGCGCATGCTGGGCGAGGTGCGCACCGCCAACGCCGCCCGCCGTTCGATGGACAGGCGCGAGTTCGCCGTGCAGGCCGGGCTGGCGAGCGCGGCGGCGGTGGTGGCGGGGATCGGCCTGGTCTGGGCGATCCTGGCGGCCGGGCAGGGCAGCCTGAGCGTCGGTGACGTGTCGATGTTCGTGGCCGCCGTGGCGGGCGTGCAGGGCGCGCTGAACACGGTGGTGTCGGCCGGCGTGATGGCGCACGAGCAGTTGCTGATCTTCCACCACCACATCAGGATCACCGGCGAGGGCCCGGGGCTGCCCGCCCCCGCCGAGCCCGCCGTACTGCCCGAGCTGCGGGGCGGGATCGAGCTGCGCGACGTGTGGTTCCGCTACAGCGACGAGCACCCGTGGGTGCTGCGCGGCGTCAACCTGTTCATCCCGCACGGGCAGACGGTCGCTCTCGTGGGGCGCAACGGCGCGGGCAAGAGCACACTGGTCAAGCTGCTGTGCCGCTTCTACGACCCGACCCGGGGCTCTATCCTGTGGGACGGCGTCGACATCCGCGACGTACCGCCCGAGTCGCTGCGTGCCAGGGTCGGCGCGGTGTTCCAGGACTTCGTCGCCTATGAGTTGACCGCCCGCGAGAACGTCGGCGTCGGCGACCTGACCGCCGCCCAGGATCACGTACGGCTGGAGCGCGCGGCCCGCGAGGCGGGGGTCCACGATGCGGTGTCGGCCCTGCCGTACGGCTATGACACGCTGCTCAGCCGCGATTTCGCGCCCGAGCAGGACGAGGAGGAGGACGGGGTGCTGCTGTCCGGCGGGCAGTGGCAGCGCCTGGCCCTGGCCAGGGCGTTCCTGCGCAGCGACAGGGACCTGATGATCCTCGACGAGCCGAGCGCGGGCCTGGACGCCGAGGCCGAGTACGAGGTGCACACCCAGCTCGCGCGCCTCAGGAGGGGCAGGACCAGCGTGGTGATCACGCACCGGCTCGGCTCGACTCGCGACGCCGACGCGATCGTGGTGCTGTCCGACGGCGTCGTCACCGAGCGGGGCACGCACGCCGAACTCCTGGCCGCGGGCGGCACCTACGCGGGCCTGTACGGCCGCCAGGCCAGCGGCTACCGCGACGACCTGGCGGCCACGCCGTGACCGCCGTCGTCGCCATCGCCGCCCCGGCGCTGCTCGCGCTGGCCTGGCTGCGGCTGCGCTACCTGGTGGTGACCGTCGAGGGCAACAGCATGCTGCCCACCTACCAGCCAGGAGAGCGCGTCCTCGTACGGCGGGTCAGACCCACCCGCGTCCGTACCGGCCAGGTCGTCGTGCTGGCACGGATGGCGGACGAGGGTGAGACTCGGTGGATCATCAAACGCCTGGCAGCGGTCCCCGGCGACCCGATCCCCCGCGAGCAGATCCCCGCGCTCCGCGACGCGCCGGGAACTCAGGTGCCCGCCGGTCGCCTCGTCGTCGTGGGCGACAACCCCGCGCAGTCGTACGACTCCCGCGTGTCGGGGTACCTGAGGGCCGACCGCCTGCTCGGCGTGGTCCTGCGCAAGCTGACCCCGCGCTAGAGCGCTGATGTGAAGTTTGGGTCAGTGGTCGTAGGCAGTCAGGACCGTTTCACGGGTGCGCCGGTGTTCAGTCGTGCCAGATGGCGGCGTTGAGGGCGAGGATGCGTTGGCTGATGCGTGCCCAGAGGCCGTTCGGGTGGCGGGCGTTGTGGCGTTCGAGGCTGAGCTGGTTCTTCAGGGTCCAGATGATCGCCTCGATGCGCTGACGCAACCAGCCAGGAAATGGCAGGGCAAGTGCGGGCTCGTCTTCGCGGGCCGGCCGGATCAGGAGATGGCCGAGATCGGCGGCGGCCTTCTCGATGCCGGCTCCGGCGAATCCCTTGTCGCACACGATCGGGCATGGCCCGTCGGCTATCTGGTGGACGTGTAGCAGGTGCAGGGCCTGCGTGCGTTCATTGAGCTCTTTGGGGTGGGCCAGGCTGAAGCCGGTCACCGCGCCGTCGGCGGTGGTGATCAGCATCAGCTTGGCGCCCCAGTAGAAGGCGTGGTGGGACTTGTCCATGCCGTATCCGGCGATCTCACCCAGGTGTGATCTGTTGACCGTCACCCGCGAGGCGCCGCAGTGGATCGGGGTACCGTCCATCAGTCGTAACGGCTCGTGCCAGGTCGGGATCTGGCGGGCCAGCCACAGCGCCGCCGCTGACATGGCCGGCCCCAGGTCACGCAGTTGCCGGTTGTACTGCGACTGGGACGGCAGTCTGGGGAACAGGTGCCCGATCCGGCCGGCCGCCATCCGCATCCAGCGGCGTTCGTCATCACAGCGCAGCAGCACCTGCGCCACTGCCACGACCACCGCCTCGGCCGGGGTCAGCACCGGCGGCCGGCCTCGCCCGCGAGGCCGGCCCCGCGAAGGCATCACGTGATCGTCCAGATGCACATAGAGTGCGGTCAGAAGGGCGTCCAAGTCGGTCTTCACACACCGACCATGGACGCCCTTCGTCATGACTGCAGCCGATCACCAAATTTCACATCAGCGATCTAGACCTCAAGATCCAGTCTCCAAGGTGTCCACGCTCAAGGGGAAAGGCCCGGGCCAGCCGGGCGCGCCCTTCAGCGTCTCGCGCTTCAGACTCGCGTTGAAGGACTCGGCCGCTGCGTTGTCGGCGCTGGTGCCGACCGCGCCGCGCGAGCGGATGACACCGAGCCGGCTGCAGGCCCGCGCGAACTCCCGAGAGCAGTACTGCGCCCCGTTGTCACTGTGAAACACCACCCCGTCCAGACGGCCGCCGCGGGTGTGCGCCGCGGCCTGCAGCGCGTCGACGACGAGCTCGGTGCGCATGTGATCGGCGATCGACCAGCCCACCAGCCGACGCGAACACAGATCCACGACGGTGGCCAGGTAGAGGAACCGGCCGCCGCCCACCGGCAGGTAGGTGATGTCACCGACGTAGCGGGTGTTGGGCCGCTCGGCGGTGAAGTCGCGCTGGAGGAGGTCCGGCACCGGCGCGGCATCCGGCTCGGGGATCGTGGTGCGGACCCTCTTGCGCAGCCGTAGCCCGGCAATGCCGTGCTCGCGCATCACCCGCTCCACCCGCTTGTGGTTGACCCTCATCCCGGCCGTGCGCAACTCGGCCGTCATCCGCGGCGAGCCGTAGGTACCGTCTTGCTCGGCGTGGATCCGCCGCATCCGTGCAGCCAACTGGTCATCGGCCTGGTGGCGGGCCAGCCGCGCCGCGGCGCCCTTCAGCCATCGGTAGAAGCCCGAGCGCGACACCTGCAGCACCCGGCACAACCGCTTCACGCCGTAGAGCGCTTTGTGATCCTCAACGAACTGAAAGCGGTTCACCAGTTCGTCTCGCCCGCGAAAAGCTTGGCCGCCTTACGCAGGATGTCCCGCTCCTGCTCCAGCTCTCAAATCCGGGCCCTGAGCTGTTTGTTCTCCTCTTCCAACACGTCGTCTGAGGGTACTTGTCCGGCTGATGGGGCCTGACGGATAGCGGCACCGCCGGCCGCTCGTTGCCCACCTTCACCCCGCGCCTGTGCGGCGCGTACCCACACCCGCAAAGTCTCGCGGCTGACTCCCAGATCCCGCGCGATCGACGTGATCGTCCGGTCCGGCCTCGACAACACCAAGGCCACCGCATCGGCCTTGAACTCGGGCGGGTAGTTCTTCATCACCATCAGGGACATCTCTTCCCCTGGACCTCAAGATCCAGTCTCCGAGGTGTCCACGTTCAAGGGGAAAGGCCCGCTCCCATTGCCACCGCCAGCGGGCATATCCCCACGGGAACTTGCTCACTGTGCGGGCGCCCGGGCTCGGACCGGCTGAGGCTCGGCATCGGAACGGAGGTCATCCACACCTGTGGTGGCTGCAAGCGTGAGTTCGCAGTTCCCCTCGACGAGTACGAAGGCGTCTGTGTGAATTGCCCCGGCTGCGCGGCAGTCACGCCGATCGGGCCGCTCGGCGATGAACCCGCGATCTGTGTGCCCTGCCTGCGGAACGGTAGGGCAGCGTTCACCAAGGACACCGAGTACGGGATGGTCCGTTGGGAAGACGCGATCCGCGGAGTCACCCACGGCGTGCCGGGGCTCCGGGCCGCCGGGCCGGGATTCGCGTTGACCGCCCCGGACAGCGAAGGGTGGGTCGGCGTGATGATCCCGACAACCGTCCTGCTCGAACTCGTGCGGACCACCGCGAGCGTGTCGCGGCCGAGACCGCCGCCGCCCGTGACAGCGGGCAGGTACGCCTGGAACAGGCCCAGGCCGTGCTCGGGCCACTGGCCGAACAGATCGCCGCGGCGGCGGCCGCGCTGCACACCGACTTGGAGCAAGCCGTCGCCGACACGCTCGCCGAGGCCCGTGCCGCCCGCGCCGACGCCGCGCAGGCGCGCCGCGAGAAAAACGAGGCCGACACCCGCGTCGAGCTGGCCAACCGCCGTGCCCAGGCCGCCCGGGAAAACCAGGAGGCCGCCGAACGGGAGCAGCGCCGCGCCGAACGGGAGGCCAACAGCAAGGTCGACGCGGCCAAGGCCGACGCCCGCGACGCCTGGGCCCAGGTCGCCGAGCACGAACGCGCCCGCGGCGCTGCCGAGCAGGCCCGCGACGACGCCCTGCGCGAGCGAGAACAGGCCCAGGCCGAGCAGCAAAGGACGGCCGCCGCGCTGGAGGAGGCCCGGCGCGAGATCGACCGGCTGCGCGCCGCCGCAGAAGAGCACGCCCGTCGCGCTGAGACCCTGCGGGCCGCGGCCGCCGAGGCCGACCTCGCCCGCGAGCGTGCCGAGCACGACAGCCGCCAGGCTCAGGCCCGGGCCGAGACCGCTGAAGGCCGCGCCGAGACCGCCAGGCAGGAGGCGACCGACGCCCGCCTGGCCCTGGTCGCCGCCCAGGGCGAAGCCGCCGCCGCTGCGCGGCTGCAGGCCCGCGCCGAGGAGGAGTTGCGCCAGGCTGGCACCGAGCGTGATCTCCAGCGTGAGCGCGCGGTGGCCGCCGAACAGCAGGCCCGCGCCGCCCAAGTTGAACGCGAACGTGACGCCGAACAGATGCGGGGACTACGTGACCGGCTGGCCGCCGCGCAGGCCGCCGCCGGGCTGGTGCTGCCCGAACTGGCCGACCTCAGCGGTGACCTCGGCACAGGTGTCCGCGGCGTGTCACTGCCCGAGACCGGCATCGTCGTCGCCCGGCAGCCGGACGGCGCCGTGGTTCTGCACCATCAGGGCCGGCAGATCCGGCTGGGAGACGGCGAGCGCGCCCCCGCCCGCGGCCGCGCTCTGGCCGCCGCGCTGCTGGCCCTCGTCTCGCCACGATCCTGAGCTCAAGGCCATCGCCCTGCGGCAGATGACCGACGGTGGGCCAGGGACGATCTCGCTGGGCCGGGACACGTGGCCAAGCTGCGGTGAAATTCCGAAGAAGAGTGGATACGGTCGGAAAACCCGGCATACCCGGCGATCGTCATGAGGACGGACTTCATGCTGGCCAGACACGATACAAACCAGGCACGTGTCATCGGCTGTCTATGACCTCTTCGGCAGTCGGACGAGGAGCACCGCCCGGACCCCGGTCCGGGCGGTGCTCGTTCTTCGTCAGCGCAGACCGAACGCCTTCAGTGTCGTCTGCTCCACCCGGTTGCCGTCGGTGTCCCAGGCTTCCGCCTTGAGACTGACGGTGCCCGTGGTGTTGCCACGGGACGGGTAGGTCGCGGTCGCGGTGTAGGAGCCGCCCTTCTTCTTAGAGAGCTGGACCGGGTTCCACGTCTTGCCGTCGTCCGTGCTGGCCCACACCTTCAGCCCGGCGATCTTCGGCATCGCCTCCAACGAAGGCCCGTGTCCTGCGTTGACGGTGAAGCGGTGGCGCCCGGTGGCCACGGTGTTCCGCAGGTCGAGCGTGTCATCCAGGTCGAAGCCGACGGTGACCATCGGCTCGGGACGGCACGGATCGGCGGACACGACGGCGCAGATGTGCCCGGGCTTCACCGTGTCCTTCTCCGCGCGGAACGAGGTGAACGTCCAGACTGCGTTGATCGACTTGCTCGTCGCCGAAAGCCGGTACGTGGCCTTCTCCGGGGGCAGCCTGAACAGGAAGATGCGGTTGATGTTGGTCAACGGCACGTCGGTCCCGTCCTGCTTGGTGAGACGGTAGGTGTAGCTGTACATCCCGCCCATGTCGTCGTGCTGCTGGAGCCCGCCGTTCACCCTCATCGTATGGAAGATGGGGAAGAGCAGGTCGCCGCGCCTGCACAGGTCGCACGGGGTGTTCAGCCCCAAGGTCGCCGGGTACGGCCTGGCGGGGTCGGGCACCCGGTACACCTGGTCCGGAGCCGTGTAGCCACCGGGCGTGCGCGGTCCGGCGAACATACGCTGCTGGGTGCGGACCGGCTTGTCATAGACGTCCAGAGCGTCGCTCACCTCGACGGTGTTGTCCGACGGCCTCGCCACGCTGATGTTCAGCTGCATCACGTCCGCCGCCAGTGGACCGACGTAGTCGCGCCGGGTGTGCGGACCGACGGCCGACCAGGTGCCGAGTTCGACGGCCTGCGCGACGAGCAGGCGTTCGTCCTGCTTCCAGGCCAGGCGGTGGTCGGAGAACTTGGTAGCCGGGTCCGGGGCCACGTGCACCACGTCGACCTGGGCGAGCTGGTTGCGCTTGTAGGTGTGGTTCAGCGATTCGGGAATCCTGCCCTCCTGGTACTCCTTCAGCGCGTACGTGAAGGGGGTGTCCGGCGTTCCCGTCACCCGGATCGTGACCGGGCCCTTGGCCAGCCGGTCGCGTACCGCCGCGCCGTCACGGGCGGACAGGGACACGTTGGCGATCCCCAGCTCCTTGAGCTCGCCGGTGAACGGCGCCTGCGAGATCGGCAACGGCAGGGAGCATCGGGGCATCGTCTCCGACGGCGCACTCGGGAACGCCACCACACCGGCGGCCCCGGCCGCACGCAGGTTCTGCACCACCTCGATCGGCACGCCGCAGGCCGTGCCGAAGATGTTCACCTGCAAGCCGGTCTCCAGCAGCGCCAGCTTGCCCTTGAGGTCGAGCTTGGCCAGTTCCTCCGGAGTTCCCGTTCCCACGTTCACCACCGGGAGATCCTGGGTTCCGGTGAACGGGACCCAGCCGGGATGGCCGTTCTGGCTCTCGACCCCCTCGTACTCCCAATGCATCCCCGGGACGGCCTGGATGTCCGGCATGCCCTTGCGGAGGAGGGACATGCTCACCTCCGGCTGGCCGAGAATCGCCTGCTGGGCGAAGCGGAATGTGCCCTTGGTGACGCGCTTGGTCGGGGTAGCCCAGACCAGGTCCCAGGGGCTGTGGTCGAGCATGCCCGCGTACCGAGCGCCGTTCTCCGTCGTACGCTGGTAGGTCTCGATCACGGTGTTGTTGAGCGGACCAGCGGGAGTGGGCGTGCCGAACCGCACCTGGCTGGCCTTGCGCAGGTCGAGCGTGATCGTGGTGTCTTCGGTGACCTTCACCTCCGGATCACTCAGCCAGGCGTAGTTCGTCCGCGAGTCGTCGTCGATCCACTGTGCCAGCTCCATGATGCTGTAGGTGCTCGGAGGCACCCGGACCGTCACCACGCCGGGCTCTGAGACGCCGGCGCCGTCGGGCTGCTCCTCGGAGTCCGTCACGCTGATGAGGTCGAGCCCCGTGGGGGTCAGCGGGGCGCCGTCCCGGCCGATCGTCTTGACGGTGAGCGTGACCCTCGGTCCCGCGATGAAGAGGCCGACCGGGGTGCTGAGCCGTACGTCGCCCGCCTGGGCGGTGATGGCGCCGCCGTACGCGCCGAAGCCGAGGTCGGCAGCGTCGAGCGTGACCGTCGCGGTCGCGGTGCCGCCGGCGGGGAGCGTGAGGGTCTTGTCGGCGCTCAGCGCGCCCTCGATCGGCTTGCGCTTGCTGTCGGACAGCGTGGGGGTCAGCGTGAGCGTGACCGGCTGGTCCGTCAGGTTCGCGTAGGTGACCTGCTTCGTGGCGGTCTTGCCGTCGCCGAAGTCCAGGTTCGCGGTGGTGGCGACGACCTGCTGGGAGGCCGCCCTGGCCACGTCGACCCGGCCGGCGCCCTCCTCGTAGACGGTCAGCCCGACCTGCTTGCTGGTGCTCATCAGCGCGGCCTTGTACTGCGCCGCCGTCCAGTCGGGGTGGCGCTGGGCGAGGATCGCCACGGCGCCCGCCACGTGCGGGGTCGCCATCGAGGTGCCGTTGGCGGAGGTGTAGTAGTCGTCCACCGGCGTGCCCATCGCGGTGCCCGCGGCCCGCGCGGCGACGATGGCGAAGCCCGGGGCGGCGATGTCCGGCTTGAGCGCCCCGTCCAGGCGGGGGCCGCGGCTGGAGAAGTCGGCCAGTTCGTCGGTCTTCGTCGTGGCCGCCACCGTCAGCGCGGCATCGGCGGTGCCCGGCGTGTTGACGGTCCGCGCTCCGGGCCCGTTGTTGCCCGCGGCGATCACGAACAGCGTGCCGGTGCTCGCCGTCAGCTCGTCGACGGCCTGCGACATCGGGTCGGACCCGTCGCTGACGCCGCCGCCGATGCTCATGCTGACGACCTTGGCGCCGCTGCTCGCGGCCCACTCCATGCCGTCGATCAGCCAGGACGACTCGCCCTGTCCGGCGTTGTCGAGCACCTTGCCGATCAGCAGCTTGGCGCCGGGGGCGACGCCCTTGTTCTTCCCGCCAGACGCACTGCCCGAGCCCGCGATCGTGGAGGCCACGTGGGTCCCGTGGCCGTGGCCGTCGGTCACGTCTTGGCCGGGGACGAACGAGTGCGTCTCCGCGAGCACGCCCGCCAGGTCGGGATGCTTGGTGTCGACGCCGGTGTCGAGGACGGCGACCTTCACCCCGGTGCCGTCGAACCCGGCGGCCCAGACCTGGGGCGCGCCGATCAGCGGAACGCTCTCGGCCAGGTTGACCTGCACCTTCCGGTCCAGCCAGAGCTTGGCGACGCCCTGTTTGAGGGTGCGCGCGGCCGTGCCGCCGTCGCGGACGGCGCTCCAGAAGTCGCCGGCCTTGGCCTTGTCGACCTGGAGTCCGGCGCCGCTGATGCTGGTCAGGTCGGTGGCGGTGGTGGTGGCCGGCAGCGCGTCCGCCGCCGCCTTCGCCCCGCGCCGTCCCTTCGGGTACTGGACGATGACCGGCAGCTGCTTGGTCTCGGCGTCGGTGTAGCCGTTCTCGGCCAGGTACTCGACGTTGAACAGTTCCTTGTCGACGTTGCCCGCGTTCACGGCGGCCATGGCGTCGGTCGGGAAGACGTACACGCCCTTGGGCGTCGCCCTGGTCAGGAAGCCGGGCGCCGGGCCGCCCGGACGGGCGGCGGGGTCCACGTCGACCTGGTGAGCGCCGCCCCGGTCCGACAGGGTGACGGTGTCGCCGGTGATGAGCGTGATCTTGTGCGTGCCCGCCGGCAGCCGGTCCAGATCGGGTTGCGCGGCCGGCACGGCCAGCGCACCCGGAGTGGAGACGGCGGACAGCGAGCCCGCGAGGGTCACCGCGGTGACGGCGACGGCGGATCCGCGCCGTAACAGGCGCGAGAAACTAGGCATGGGGCTCCTCGGGAGGTAGGTCAGGCGGGCGGGCGGTCAGACGTCGACCCATCCGTCATCGGGCACTAGGGCAGCGGGGTCCTCGTCGGGCTCCTGGTCGCCCTCTTCGGGCTCCTCCGGGTGCTCAAGGTCACGCTGCGGATCGGTTCCGGACATGACGCCCATGGTCTGCGGCGCACCCTCTACCTACCTATGGGTAAGAATCCCCATTTATGCCCCGCCGTCCAGCCTTCGGGCGAGCGCGGCCCGCGAACGCAGCCCGAGCTTGCGCAGCGCCGCGCTGAGGTGCTTGTCGACCGTCTTCGTCGACAGGAAGAGCTCCGTGGCGATCTCTCTGTTCGTCAGCCCGGTCGCCGCCAGCGTCGCGACCTCCCGCTCCCGGGGTGACAGGTCGCCGCCGTAGCCGCTCGGCCCGCCCCGGTGCCGGGCCGGCGAGGGGACGCCGCGCCGCCTGGCCAGGTGGGAGGCACGGTCGAGGTCCCAGCGGGCACCGAGCGCGGCGTACCCGGCCAGGGCCGCGTTCAGCAGATCGGCGGCGCGCTCGTCGGCGAGCGCGAACAGGCCGGCGGCGGCCAGCTCGCGCGCCTGGGCGGCCTCGTACGGGCAGCCGAGCTGGTCGTAGCCGTCAACCGCGGCCAGGAACTCGGCGGACGCGGTGGCCGGGTCCGACGCGCCGGCGGCCAGCAGGCCGCGGGCGTGGGCCAGCGACGGTGGCGCGAGAGGCGCGTCCAGCGTGGCGAGCTCACGGCCGAGCCGGTCGGTCAGTGCCTCCGCCTCGTCCTGGCGCCCGGCCGTGACCAGCGCGTCGACCAGCGGCGGCAGCACCCGTACGGCCACCGGCCAGAGCCGTTTGGTGTCCCACACCGCGATGGCCGCCGCGAGCCCGGCGGGCGGTTCGCCGCCCTGCCTGAGCAGCGCGCCCATCGCGATCGGCAGCACGTCGATCGCGCCCATCCGCGCCGCCCGCTCCACCACGTCGAGCAGCCCGAGCCTGGCCTCCTCCACCTCGCCGGAGGCGAGCGTCAGGCAGGCCCTGAGAATGTCCAGGACGGCGAGTTGGCGCGGGTGCCCGGCCAGCCGTTCGGACAGGAATTCGACCTCCTCCCGCAGGCCCGCCCACGCACCGCGCGCGTAGGCGAGGGCTGCGTACGACGCCCGGCATTCGAACTCCATCCACCGGGTCAGGTCGCAGCCCGGAGCCCCGAGCAGCGCGGCCGAGAGCATCCGGTCGGCGACCTCGTACCGCCCGGCGTAGCACGCGTCCTCGCCGAGTGAGCAGAACGCGCCCACCTCCCTGCGGTTCACCGGCCTGCCGCCCGTCTGCGTCAGCAGCCGGTCCGACAGCTCCGCCCAGCGGGGATCGCCCACCGCCGTGAGCACCATGGCGACCTTGCCCAGGACGAACGCGCGAAGGGGCGCGTCATCGATCGCGGGCAACTGCTCCAGCGCCCGTTCCAGCCAGCCGACGTGCTCGGCCAGCGGCACGTCCGGAGTCGTCGGCAGGCCGAGCCCCACCATCGCCTGTGCCAGCAGGTCGGGCCGCCCGTCCAGCGACTCCACCGCGTCGGTGAAGGCGCGCCACTGCAGCGGGGGCTCAGCCGCCGTCCGGTCCAGACCCAGCGCGTACAGGAAGCGCAGCTCCCCGCGCAGCGGCTGGGGCGGGTCGTGCGCGAGCGCCGCTGACAGCACGTCGAGCTCGGCGACCACCTTCAGCGTCCTGGTGCTCGCCCAGCCGAGCTTGACCGCGAGTTCCGCCCGCCGTACCGGGTCGAGCGGGGCCTCACGCAGCACCGCCTTCAGCAGGTGCGCCGCCTCGTCGTCGTCACCGAGCGCGGTCGCCTGGTCGGCGGCCTGCTCGGCCGCCGACACCCAGGCGTCCAGTTGCCCTGAGTGCCGCAGGTGGTGGGCGAGTTGCCCGAGCGGCACCGGGCTGAGCCGTCCCACCGCCGCACCCGCCCGCGCGTGCAGGTCGCGCCGCCGCGACAGTGGCACGCTGCCGTACACAGCCTGTACGGCCAGCAGATGCCTGAACCCGACCAGCCCTGACCGCTCGACCAGCAGGCCGCGTTCCAGGGCCTCGTCCAGCCCGGTCTCCGCCTCGCCCGCCGGGATCCGGCAGGTGGCCAGCAGCGTGCCGATCGGGACGTGCGCCTCCAGCACCGCGCTCGCCTCGACCACTGCGCGGGCGGCGGGAGACAGGCGGCTGACCCGTTCGAGAACCGAGTCGCGCACCCCGGCGGGGACGTCGAGCTCGTCGATCGTCTTGCGCGCCCAGCCGCCGTCGCGCCGTACGAGGGTGCCGCGGGCGCGCAGCAGCGCCAGCAGCTCCTGGATCGCGAACGGCAGGCCCGACGTGCGCTCCCGCAGGTAGAGCGCGAAGTCCTCGGACACGCGCGGGGCGCCGAGGATCGAGGCGGCCAGCTCCTGCGTCTCCGCCGTGCTGAACGGGGCCAGCGCCACCCGGGTCCTGGCCACGGCCGTGGGCAGCCGGGAGGTCAGCGCCCGCACGCCGACTCCCACTTCCTCGCCGCGGTAGGTGAGGACCACGCTCAGGTCCGGCGGGGGATCCGACAGCAGGTAACCGAGGAACTCGACGGTCTGCTCGTCGGCCCAGTGCATGTCCTCCAGCACCAGGACCACCGCGCCGAGGGGGGTCAGCAGCTCGGCCAGCCCGCGGAACACGCGGTGCCGCTCGCCGACCCGGTCGTCCAGCGGCTCAGGGACGAGCGGGAGGACGTGCGCGAGCTCGGGCAGCAGCGGCCGCAACGCCCCCGCCACCGGTGACAGGGAGACGGCCGCCAGCAGTTCGCCGGTGCCGCGCAGCGCTTCGAGCACCGGGCCGAGCGGGAACGGCTCGCGGATGTGCCCGCAGCCGCCGGTCAGCACCAGCGTCCCGGCCAGCTCGGTGGCCAGCTCCCTGACGAGCCGGGTCTTGCCGATCCCCGCCTCGCCCTCGACGACCGCGACTGCCGGGGGGCTGCCGAGCGTGGCCAACAGCGCGGACAGCTCTGTCGCGCGGGCGACCAGTTTTGGCGAGACGATCTGTGCGCTGCTGGCGCTTCGGGGGGTCACGTCACCGGCCTCGTTCGAGATCAGAACGAGGTTCAGCCTACTAGCTAGTAGTTCAGGACGATTTCATGATGGAGAAGCCGCCGTCCCCAAGAGCGGCCGGCTCGGGCGCGGGTCTGGTGGTGGCGCCGACGTTGGGACCAGGCCGGCGCGTACGTGAGCGGCCGGGTGGCCGTGGCGGTGCCAGGCGTCGTAGCGCCGGACCTGGTAGTGGTCCAGGCCGGTAGCGCGAACTCCTCGCCAATGGCCGATCGACATAGTCGATCACCCAGACGCCCATGAGCAGGCCGACGGTGACGGTAGCCGTTTCACGTACGTGCGCGGGCGCCAAGGTGCGGGTGCCTTCGGCGAGTCCCATTCACAGGCCTCCGAAGCTGGATCAATGTTCCACCACCCCTCCATCACCTCATCCCGGAGTGCTTCGCGCAGAAACATGAAGTCGGGGCGTCACACAGGCAGCCGCCCTGCAGGCAAGAGAACACAAGGGGCGCACGGGCGCCCCTTGTTGAAAGCCCGTCACTGGCCCTCTGGTGCCGAGCCAGTCCATTGAGGCGTGCGCGGCTCTACTCCATCGACGCGTCGTGATCGTTGTCGCGTCGTCGCTTACGGCGGGTTGGGCGGACGCGGCATCGCGCCATCGTCAGCGCGGCAGCAAGGCCGACGCCGGCGGTGGCTAGCTGGGCTAGCTCGGTCAACAGATCCAGCATGAAGGCCTCTCCAGAATGGTCGGACAAGTCACTGGATCAGGGGTGAGAGGGAAGATCGGTGTCCGGCGAGGTTGGCGGCCATTCCCGAGCCGAACTGACGCCACGGGCCGTCCATTTCCGGACAACTGGCCCACGAGGTTTCCGTGAACCCCCGTCCGCGACGAGGAGGCGGCCTAAGCTGTCGGACATTCAAAGACATGTCCGGACGATCGCGAACGAGGCAGCGTGGAACATCTCCCCCGCGAGGAAGGCGGCCCACATCGGCTGGACCCAGACTCAGTCGTAACGCGTGAGGATCTGGCCCGTGCGCTCACCGCGCTGCATGTCCGAGCCGGGGAACCCTCCCTGCGTCAGCTGCAGGAAAGAACCCAGCTCCACAAGGTGCGGCTAGCGCGTAGGACTGTCTCTGAGATGCTGCGCGCTAAACGACTGGCGCCGAAAAAGGTCATGCTGGCCTTTGTCCAGGCATGCGGCGTCGCCCTGACTGAGATGTCGGCGTGGGAACGGGTGGCCATCGCGGAGCGCATCCACCAGGCGCCAGCACCGATGGAACAGATCAGCCTCCTGCAGGAGACCGTCGCCCATCTTCAACAAACGATCATTGATCTGCAGCAAGAGCTCCGGACTGAACGCGAGGCCCGAGCAACGCGGGAAGGAACCGGTTCCCACACTTCCCAGCCGCCGCCAGTGGTGGAAGCTCGGCAGGCAACACGCCCGCCCGCGGAGGAGATCCTCCCCGCCGACGCAGGAGAGCGTAGCGCTGCCCAGAGACTGGTCGACCTGCTGGCGGAGCAGGAGCGGACAGAAGAGCTGCACGCACGCGCCCAGGCTGGGGACGCGTACGCCGCGCGTCGGCTCATCGACGTGTTGGCCGCACAAGATCGCCAAGAGGACTTGGAAGTGCTGGCTGACGCGGGCAACCGGTACGCCGCCAAGCGCCTGGCGAACCTGTTGCTGGAGCACGGGTGCTTTGTGGGACTACAAGCCCGAATTCAAGCCGGAGATAAGGCCGCACTTCGGCTCTTGGCCGAAAGCCATGCCGACGCGCTGGCCAAGCAGGGTTTAGTAGAGGAGCTGAGGGCCCGCGCCAGAAGAGGTGACGAACCTGCCGCTCGGCGACTTGCCGATCTCTATGCGGAGCGTGGCAATGCCTTAGAACTGCGGGTGTTGACCGAAGCTGACAACAGCGACATCCATGCCGCCTGGCAACTGGCCGACTTGCTGGCGAAGCGGGGCCAAACCGAAGAGTTGCGGGCTTGGGCCAAGACAGGCAATCCGTATGCCGCCTGGCGATTGGCCGATTTAGTTGTCCAACAAGGCGGTGTTCTGGAGTTACGTACTCGGGCTGATGCCGGCGATTCCTTCGCTGCTCGCCGTCTTGTCGACCTTCTGGCCAAGCAGGACAACACCTACGAACTAGAAGCGCGGGCCACGGCTGGCGATTTCACCGCCTCTCGCCGGCTGACCGATCTGCTCGCCAAGCAGGGCCGGACCGCAGAACTGCGAGCTCGCGCCCACGATGGCGATCCCTACGCAGCCTGGCGGCTGACCTCAACCAGCCTTTGAACTGATTCGGCGAGCTGGTAGCGCGTGGTCAGCCTGTTAGGGGTGCCGGTAAGAAACGTGTCATGAGCCCCAAACAGTGTTGATCTTGCCGTGACTTGCCTGGTCAATGCTGGTTGGTCATGAAACACCCCCGGATGCACATCGACGATCTGGTCGAGCACTGGACGATCCTGGGCGAAGAGCGCGACCTGATCGCCGGAAAGCGCGATGCCACTCGACTCGGCTTCGCGATCTTGCTGAAGTTCTACACGCAGCACGGCCGGTTCCCGCGCGGCCGTTCAGAGCTGCCGGACGGCGTGGTTGAGCACGTGGCCAAGTAGGTCCGGGTTCCTGCCTCGGAGTTCGGCTTCTACGAGTGGTCCGGCTCCACGATCGAGTACCACCGCCATCAGATCCGCACGCACCTGGGCTTTCGCATCTGCACGACGGAGGACGCGACGAAGCTGGCGGTGTGGCTGGCCGAGGAGGTCGCGCACGCCGAGCGACGGCCCGAACGGGTCCGGGAGGAACTGCTCAAGTATCTGCGCGAGGAGCGGATCGAACCGCCGGCGCCTGGGCGGATCTCGCGGATCGTGGCCTCGGCCCTGCACAACGCGGAGGTCGCCTGGTCGGTGCGGATCGCCTCCCGGTTGAGTTCCGAGACCACGCAGCGGATCTACGCGCTGGTCGGCATCGACGATGCCAGCCGCGCGGTGGCCGAGGGGGCCGGTGACCGTCAGGAGCCCACGGGTGAGGCGCCTGCCGAGGATGACGACATCGACTCCGACCTGCTGGCGTTGATCAATTCCGCGCCGGGCAACGTGAGCCTGGAGTCGATGATGACCGAGATCCGCAAGCTGGCGGCGGCGCGCTCGATCGAACTGCCGTCCGGGTTGTTCGCCGACGTGGCGCCCAAGGTGCTGGCCGCCTGGCGGGCCCGGGCGGCAGTGGAAGCGCCCTCCCACATGCGCACGCATCCGCGCGAGCTGACGGTGCTGCTGCTGGCGGCGCTGGTCCAGGAGCGGGAGCGGGAAATCACCGACGCGCTGGTGGAACTGCTGATCGCCACGGTGCATCGGATCAAGGCGCGGGCCGACAGCAAGGTGACCAAGGAACTGATCAACGCGTTCAAGCGGGTGACCGGCAAGGAGAACATCCTGTTCAAGGTCGCCGACGCCGCGCTCAATCAGCCCGACGATTCTGTCCGCCCGGTCATCTTCCCGGCTGTCAGCGGCGGCGAGCAGACGCTGCGCGATCTGGTGCACGAGTTCAAGACCAAGGGCCCGGCCTACCGCACCACGGTGCAGACCACGCTGCGTGCCTCCTACACCAACCACTACCGGCGCGGCCTGATCGCGCTGCTGGACACGCTGGAGTTCAGGAGCAACAACACCGCCTTCCAGCCGGTGATCGAGGCGCTGGGGCTGATCCGCCGCTACGCCAAGGCGGGCAACACCACCTACTACCCGCGCGGTGAGGTGGTGCCCGAGCACCGCGGCACCGCCGGCGACTGGGAGGACCTGGTGTTCAAGAAGGACAAGCGCGGACGCCGGCGGGTGGTGCGGATGGTGTATGAGATCGTCACCTTCCAGGCGCTGCGCGAGGCCCTGCGGTGCAAGGAGATCTGGGTGGTCGGTGCCCATTCCTTCCGCGACCCGGAGGAGGACCTGCCCAAGGATTTCGCTGCCCGCCGCGTGGAGAACTACGCCGAACTGCGCAAGCCGCTGGACCCGGCCGACTTCATCGCCGAGTTGAAGGCCGAGATGCGCGCCGAACTGGAGGCGCTCGACACCGCACTGCCGAAGCTGGACTGGCTGGCGATCTCCGAGCGCAAGTCCGGCGCGATCAAGTTGACGAAGCTCGGCCCGGCGGATGAGCCGCGGAACCTGCGCCGGATCAAGAACGAGGTGGGCCGCCGCTGGGGCTCGGTCCCGCTGATCGACATGCTCAAGGAGGCGGTGCTGCGCACCGGCTGCCTGAAGGCGGTCACCTCGGTGGCGGGCACCTCCAGCCTCAAGCCCGAGGTCCTGGCCGAGCGGCTGATGCTCGCGATCTTCGGATACGGCACCAACACCGGCATCCGGGCCGTGGCCTCCGGCGGCCACGCCCACAGTGAGGACGATATCCGCTACGTTCGGCGCCGCTATCTGACCCCGCAGGTCGCCACCGACATCGCGATCGCCATCGCGAACGCCACCTTCACCGCCCGGGACGTGGCGCTGTGGGCGAGGGGACGACCACGGTCGCCTCCGACTCCACGCACGTGCGCGCCTACGATCAGAATATTTTCACTGAGTGGCACTCCCGGTACGGCGGCCGCGGCATCCTCATCTACTGGCACATCGAACGCGGGTCCGTGGTGGTGCACTCCCAGACCCTGCGCGCCTCGGCCTCGGAGGTGCACGCGATGATCGAGGGCGCGGTGCGGCACGGCACCACCATGAAGGTCGAGGGCAACTACGTCGACTCCCATGGCCAGACCGAGATCGGGTTCGGCGTGACCCGGCTGTTGGGCTTTGACCGGCTGCCGCGCATCAAGCAGATCAAGAAGGTCAAGCTGTACCAGGTCGAGAGCGGCGAAGGCGACCTGTACCCGCGGCTGACGCCGGCGATGACTCGGCCGATCCGGTGGGACCTGATCGAGCAGAACTACGACCAGATGATCAAGTACACCACCGCGATCAAGCAGGGCACCGCCTCCACCGAGGCGATCCTGCGCCGGTTCACCGAGTCCGCCTCCCATCCCACCTACCAGGCCATGCTGGAGGTCGGCCGGGCGCAGAAGACCATCTTCGTCGCCCGCTATCTGCGCCTGCGCGAGCTCCAGCGAGAGATCCAGGAAGGGCTCAATGTGGTGGAGTCCTCCAACGGAGCGAATTCGGTGATCTTCTACGGCAAGGGCGGCGACATCGCCACCAACCGGCGCGAGGAGCCGGAGATGAGCGTGTTGTGCCTGCGCATTTTGCAGGCCGCGCTCGTGTACATCAATACCCTGATGCTGCAGGACGTCCTGGCCGACCCCGAATGGGCCACCATGCTCAAACCCGCCGACCAGCGCGGGCTGACCCCGCTGTTCTGGCAGCATGTCCAGCCCTACGGCGAGGTACGGCTGGATGTGGCCAAGCGCCTTTCGCTCGGCGGCGCTGCGCAAGCTCCGGAGGCGGGCAACCCGGACTAGCTTCATGATCGCGGTAGGGGCGGTGCGCGCCCCTGGCAGGACGGCGTCGGGTTCCGGACGATCGGCGTACGCAGACGAATCGAATCTGCCGAGCGGAGCGCGACGTCCGTAGTCGTCCGCAGTGAGAGTGCAGTTTGCGAGCCTATGCCCGTGATGCCGCAGTGTGATCGTAGGGATTTGTAGCGTTACCGCCGTTGGCGGGTCCGGTCGTGCTGTG
>NZ_JBFAOV010000069.1:0-22969 GCF_040675375.1 Nonomuraea sp. NPDC049607 | reverse complement strand
GGCGCGTCCCCGGCCGGGTTACTCACCCGGCCGGGGACGCCGCGTTCCGGTCAGGCCGCCCGGCGGCGCAGGCCCAGGGCGCCCACGACGACGCCGATGATCCCGGCGACCAGCCCGGCGCCGCCCAGCAGGCGGGCCGTGCCGTCGGAGGCCGACGCGGCCGCCACCGGCGCCACCGACGGGCCCGTGGCGGCGACCGGCGCGGCCGAGGCCGGCGTGCTCGCGGCGGAGTGCTCGTCACCGCCGGAGGCCGGGACGAGCTTCAGCGTGGGGACGGGGTGCTCGGCCTCGGTGCCGTCGGACTTGGGCGCGTCGGCCCACTCGACCACCTCGCCGCCGGAGTACGTCTGCTTCGTCGGGAACGTCAGCGAGTCGACGTCCTTGGGCAACTGGCCCATGGACACCTCGAACTCCTGGAACTCACCCGGGTTGATCTTGCCGCCGGACCACACGACCGTGGTGACGGCCTCCTCCAGGTCGCCGTACTCGGTCTTGACCGGCTTGGGCAGCTTGCCCTCGGTGACCTTGACGTCCCAGCCGGGCACCGGCTTCACCGACACGAACGCCAGCGGATGGTCGGTGGGGAAGCTGATCTGGACCTTGGTCGTCGAGGCGTTGTCGCGCTCGTTGGGCACCCGGAAGGCCACCTTGGTGAACCCGCCCTGCTCGGCGGAGCCGGGGGTGATGGAAACGTGGGCCAGCGCGGGCGCGGCCAGGGCGGCGGTGAGGGCGGTGGCGGCGGCGAGCACGGTCGCCGCACGACGGACGAAGGACATGACGGAACTCCACTTCGGAAGACAGGGGTTTGAGGGGTGTCAGCAGGTCAGGCGGGAAGTGGAGGACCACGCCTGGCCACCCGGTGCCGGAACCCCGGCTGCGGGGGGACCACCCTGGTGTGCACGACCGGCACGCCCGGCCGCACGGCGGGCACGACCGCGAGCAGCAGCGGCGGCACGAGCCGCAGCCCGAGACGGCGCAGCAGGGACCACAGCGCGATCTCGCCGCGCGACAGCCACCAGCCGGTCACCAGGGTCGCCGTGAGGTGCGCGAGCAGCATACCCGCGTTGACGGCCAGGCCCTGACCGTGACCGTGCTCGAAGACGTAGGAGGACGGGCTGCCGCCCGCGAACAGCTCGTGCAGGCCGAACTGCGCCACCCCGAGCACGATGTTGATCGTCGCCGCCGACCGTTCCCTGCCGGACAGCGCCAGCCCCAGGCCGGACACCGCCGCCAGGCCCAGCGCCGCCGCCAACGGCCCCGGACGCCCGCCGCCGCCCACCACGTGGGCGAGGGCAGCGAGGGTCACGCAGACGGCGGCGAAGGCGGCCGTCCGCGCGAGCCGGAGGGGAAGTCGCGCACGCATGTGTGCCACATGGTCTCACGGGGCGCGGTCGAGCGAGACCCCTAGTTCTGAGCCGGCCAATGCCTGGTCCAAAAATGGCATTTGTCGCTAGGGTCGTGCCGAGCGCGTCGACATTTGAGGGTGAGAACGTTGCGGCACTTAGCAGGTTTGCTCATCGGCGTCGTGGTCACGGTGGCCGTCCTGGGCGGTGGCGGATGGGCCGTGCAGCAGGCCCTCGCCAGTGCGGCGACGACACCGCCGCCGCCCGACAACCAGAAGATGTGGATCGCCCTGGGGGCCATGGCCGCCGTCGGGCTGGTCGTGGGTCTCGTGGTGGCCGGCCGGATCTCGCCGCTGGCCACGTTCGTGCCCTCGATGGTGCTGCTGGCCTGGACGGTCGTCTACGCCCTCGACACCGGCAGGGCGCTGTCCCTCATCCCCGCCGAGCTGTCGGTGAACCAGATCGTCAGGGACGCCGGCGCCGGTGACAAGATCCTGCTCACCACGGGCGTGCTGGCCCTGCTCGGCGTGGCCCTGTTCATCCCCGTGCTGATGCCCTCGCGCTGGTCACGCCGGCACGACGACCTCGACGACGACGACTACGAGACCTCGCCGGAGGGCGGCTACTACTGACCGCCGGTGTAGAGCCTGGTCACCACGTCCTCGATGGTGGTCTGCTCCGGGGCCGTGGCCATGAGTTCGGCCAGCGTCCCGTCGAAGGTCAGCCGGCCGTGGTCGATCAGCATGATCCGGCGGCACAGGCGCTCGATGTCGCCGAGGTCGTGCGTGGTCAGCAGCACGGTCGTGCCGCGTTCGGCGTTCTGCCGCTGGAGGAAGGCGCGGATGCTCGCCTTGCTGACCACGTCGAGGCCGATGGTGGGCTCGTCCAGCACCAGGATGTCGGGGGCGTGCAGCAGCGCCGCGGCCAGGTCGCCGCGCATGCGCTGCCCCAGGCTGAGCTGGCGCACCGGGGTGCGCAGGAAGGCGCCGAGGTCGAGGGTCTCGGTCAGCTCGGTCAGCCGGGCCCGGAACGTTCCGCGATCTACTTTGTAAAGGTGCCGGATCAGTTCGAAGCTGTCCTGGAGCGGCAGGTCCCACCACAGGGTCGTCCGCTGCCCGAACACCACGCCGATCCGGCGGGCGAGCGTGGTGCGCCGGCGCGAGGGGTCGAGCCCCGCCACCCGCACCGAGCCCGAGGTGGGGGTGAGGATGCCGCACAACATCTTGATCGTGGTGGACTTGCCCGCGCCGTTGGGCCCGAGGTAGCCGACGAACTCGCCGGCCGGCACGCTGAACGACAGATCGCGCACGGCGTGCACGACGGTGCGCTTGACCTTGAACGAACGTCCCGCCTGCAGCAGCTCGATCATCCCTAACTCCCCGTCGATCGGTAGTGCCTGATGCCCTGCCGCCAGGCTGCGGCGGCGGCCAGCGCGAGGACCAGCGCGGCGGCCGGTCCGAGGAACCGCATGAACCCGGGCGTGCCGAACGGGTCGTCCCGGCCCAGGACGTAGAGGCCGGGCTGCCAGTTGACGAAGGCCAGGGGCAGCGCGTACGTGATGCCGCGGACCAGGTCGCGGGCGTAGATGCTGAGGGGGTACTGGTTGAGCTGGTAGGTGCCGTAGGTGAAGGAGTTGGCCACCTCCGGCGCGTCGGTCAGCGCGAACTGGAGCGCGCCGGCCAGCGTCCAGAGCGCGGCGAAGATGACGATGCCGGTGACGATCATGACGGGGATCATCCAGGCCCGCCGCCAGTCGAGGCCGAGCGCGGCCACGGCGTAGGCGAGCACGGCCACCGCCTGGACGACGCGGCCGATCCTGGTGGGGACGAAACGGTCGGCGGCGATCTGGATCCAGGCCGGGACCGGGCGGATGAGGAACGTGTCGAGCGTGCCGGCCTTGATGTGCTGGCTGATGCGGTCGAGGTTGCTGACGAAGGTGTCGCAGACGGTGAAGGCCAGGCTGGCCGTGCCGTACAGGAACAGGACCTCCTCGCGGGTGAACCCGGCCAGGGCGTCGGTGTTGGCGAAGACGACGAGGATGGCCGCGACGTCCATCGCGCCGGTGGCCAGGCCGAAGACGAGCATCAGGATGAAGGAGGCGCGGTAGGCGGCCGCGGCGCGGGTCCAGGTCCAGGCCAGCAGGAAGTACGTCCTAACCACCCTGGATCACCACCTTGTGGCGGACGAGACGGGTGGCCAGCAGGCCGAGCGCGAACAGCGTCGCGGCCCAGAACGCCTGGAGGGCGAGCGTCTGCCCCACGGGAGCCTTGCCGAGGTAGAGGTCGGCGGGCGCCTGGACCATGGAGGCCCACGGCAGGGCTCTGACCAGCTCGCCCAGCAGGCCGGGGAACAGGTGGAGCGGGAGCATCATGCCGCTGAAGAACGTGGTCAGGACCAGGGACAGGACGGCCACGCCGCGGTCGTCGGCGAGCCAGCAGACCGACAGGGCGACGAGGTAGCGCCAGCCGAAGCTGATCAGCACGCCGATGAGCAGGCCGGCCAGGACCCCCGCCCACCGGGTGGGGGAGGTGGGCGCGGTGACGCCGAACAGGACCGCGCCGAGCAGCAGCGGCGGGATGCCGCGCACCAGGAACAGGTACGCGGCCCGGCCCAGGTCCTCGGCGAGCGTCCAGAGCTGGAGCGAGGCGGGGCGGACGAGGTCGAGCGCGATGTCGCCGCTGCGGATGCGTTCGGGGAGGGGCAGGCCGCCGCCGAACAGCATCATCGGGCCGATGAAGGCCTGGGTGACGAAGCAGTAGGTGACGGCGTCGGTGACGTCGTAGCCGGCCAGGCCGGGGCGGGCCTGCCACAGGGCGATGAGGACGTAGGCGCGCAGGATGCCGAACACGCTGTTGGTGAACGCGCCGGCGAGCGCGGCCCAGACGTAGACGGCGTGTTTGCGGAAGCCGTACCGGACGAGCCGGGCGTAGAGGGGAATCGTGGCACACCTCCGAAGAGTGAGGACATGTTTACCGAACGTGTCCGAGCCCGTGCGCGGGTCTGCCTGGCGGAAGTCTGGAATTATCCGCCGGAGGCCCGGCGGTCCGCAACGAGATAAACGCCGGCGGCCTGCGCCGGTGGGGACGTGCGGTGCAGGGCAGGGGAGCGGGGACGACGTCGCACGAGCCGCCGCCACGGGCGGGCGTGCGCGTCGAGGGGCGTCGGGGTGCGTCGGGGGGCTTCGCGTAAATCCGGAATATCTGGAGAAGGGATGAGATCCCTACTGGCCGGTAGACCGAGGGCGTTTTAGGGAACATAAGGGGTGGAGGACCGTGATGCGCATCAACCAGGACGTAGCACCCGACTACCCCTTGAGCTGGCAGGCCCGGGCCCTGACCTCGGTCATGTGGGGCACCCTGAAGCCGGCCTCCACGGTGCTGATGCGTCATCCGCTGGCCCTGATCGGCGCGGCCGCCCTGGGCGAGCTGACCCGGCTGATGCCCATGCACCTGCCCGAGCACGCCGTCGTCGCGCCGGCCGACGGGCCGGAGTGCGGCGGCGAGTGGGTCCGCGCGGGGCCGGGCGTGGACGAGCGCAAGGCGCTGCTCTACTTCCACGGCGGCGGCTACTTCTCGTGCTCGCCGCGCACCCACCGGCCCATCACCTGGCGGCTGTCGGCCGTGGCCCGGCGGCCGGTGCTCGCCCTGGACTACCGGCAGGGCCCGGTGCACCCGCTGGCCGACTCCCTGGCCGACGCGCTGGACGCCTACGAGTGCCTGATGCGGAACGGGCACGCCGCCGAGGACATCATCATCGCCGGGGACTCTGCGGGCGGTCACCTGACGCTGGCCACCCTGCTGGCCCTGCGCGACCGCGGTCTGCCGACGCCCGCCGCCGCGATCTGCCTGTCGCCGTGGGCGGACCTGACCGACATCCCGCGCCGGGCCAACCGCTGGCAGGACCCCATGCTGCCGGCGGGCCGGGTGCGCTGGCTGGCCCGCCACTGGACCTGCGGGCTCGACCCGTGGGACCCGCTCGTCTCGCCGGTGCACGGCGACTTCACCGGGCTGCCGCCGCTGATGATCGTCACCGGCTCCACGGAGGTGCTGCGGGACGAGGCGCGGCGGGTGGCCGAGCGGGCGCGCATGGCGGGGGTGCCGGTCAGGTACGAGGAGTGGCGGCGGATGCCGCACGCGTTCCCGATCCTGGCCGACGTCCTGCCGGAGGCGCGGCTGGCCTTCCGGCACATGTCGGCGTTCCTGGAGGCCGTGGCGGCCCGGGCGGCACGGGCGGCGGCTCGGGCGGCGGCTCGGGGGGATTCGGCGGCGGCCTGACTGGGCCGGGCGTGTCGGGGTAGCTTGGCCTGATATGTCGCAGCTTGGGGTTGTGTGCTGAGGAAGGCGTCCAGGCTTTGCGGTGGCCTTGCCCGTCAATCCCGCTGTAAGGTTAGGTATACCTAACTAACACATGGGGGCTGAAGTGATGGCTGACAAGCCCACGGACCACCATCGGGGCGTCGTCCTGCGGACCGAGCGGCTCTCCCCGCACATGATCCGCGTCGTGGTCGGCGGCGACGGCCTGCGCGACTTCGCCTGCCGCGGGCTCACCGACCATTACGTGAAGCTCGTCTTCCCGCACGAGGGCGTGGAGTACCCCGAGCCCTTCAACGTCAAGCACGTGCGCGAGACGATGCCGCGCGAGTTCTGGCCGCGTCTGCGCACCTACACCGTGCGCGCGTGGGACCCCGACGCCCTTGAGCTGACCCTCGACTTCGTCCATCACGGCGACAAGGGCCTGGCCGGTCCGTGGGCCGCCACGGCCGTGCCCGGCGACGTCGTGCTCTTGCTGGGCCCCGGCGGCGGCTACGTGCCCGACCCCGAGGCCGGCTGGCACCTCATGGTGGGCGACGAGAGCGCGTTGCCGGCCATCGCGGCCTCCCTGGAGGCGCTGCCCGAAGGGGCTCTCGCCCACGTCCTGCTGGAGGTGGACGGCCCGGAGGACGAGCTGAAGCTCGGCACGGCGGCCGACGCGCGGATCACCTGGCTGTACCGGGGCGAGCGGCCGGTCGGCCGGGCGCTGGTGGAGGCGGTGCGCGCGCTGGAGTTCCCCGAGGAGGACGTGCACGCGTTCGTGCACGGCGAGGCCGGTTTCGTCAAGGAGCTCCGGCGTCACCTGCGGCTGGATCGAGGCGTCCCGATGGCGCGGCTGTCCATCTCCGGCTACTGGCGCCTCGGCGTGGACGACGAGGGCTGGCGGGCGGTCAAGAACGACTGGAACCGCGAGGTCGAGGCCGACGAGGCCCGCGCACTGGCCTCCTGACTCCCTTATGGTCGAAAGCTCGCCAACCACAAAAAGCCACTTCAGAACGTTCCACCTCAGCCCTTACTCACCCTCCGGGCATGAACGTCTTACCTCCGATACCCCTTGCGCAAAACGCGCGAAAAGGGCCCCCGGATCTCGCCACAGTGTGCCTTGCCGTGTCCCACACAGGAGAGGCGAGGCCCGGATGGCGCGTGGTGCGAGCGACATGCCTTCTGGCGTGCGACCGCTTACGGTGGGCGACCCGGTCGTCATCGGCCGGTACCTTCTCCTCGGCCGTCTGGGGGCGGGCGGGATGGGGGTGGTGTACCTGGCCGAACACCCGCGAGGGGGCCTGGTCGCGCTCAAGACGCCGCATCCGGTGCATCTCCACGATGCCACGTTACGGGCGCGTTTCGCCAAGGAAGTGGCTTTCTCCCGCAGATTGGTGCCCTTCTGCACCGCCACCGTCATCGAGGACGGAACCGATGGCGACCGCCCGTACCTGGTCACCGAGTACATCCCGGGGCCCGCGCTGTCGGAGGTGGTCAGGGCCGCCGGAGCGCTCACGCCCGACCTCGCCTACGGCGTCGCGCTCGGGGTGGCCGCCGCGCTCGTCGCGGTGCACGAGGCCGGTCTGGTGCACCGCGATCTCAAGCCCGGCAACGTGCTGCTGTCGTCCAGGGGGCCGCGGGTCATCGACTTCGGCATCGCCTGGGACGTGGACACCCACGCCGCCCACCCCCGGGCCGGCCACATCATGGGCAGCCCCGGCTGGGTGGCGCCCGAGCGGCTGACCGGCGGCCCGGCGCTGCCGCCCTCGGACGTGTTCGCCTGGGGCTGCCTGGTGGCCTTCGCCGCGAGCGGCCACCATCCGTTCGGCGGCGGCGAGACGGACGTGCCGGCCCGGCGCATCCTGTTCGACCCGCCGCGCCTGGACGGCGTGCCTGCCCTGCTGCGCCCGGCCGTCGAAGCGGCGCTGGCCAAGGACCCGGGCTCCCGTCCCCGGTCGGCCGACCTGCTGCGGGCGCTGCTGGCGTCCGGCGGCGTGGGCGATCCGTGGGACCTGCGCCAGGCGGTCGGCGACGTCCTGGACGGAAGCTGGGCCGAGGTGCCGTACCCGGCGGGGTCCCCCGTCACGACGGCCGGGCCCAGGCGCAGGAGCAGGGCGAAGGCCGGAGCACACCTGTCGCACGCCGGCCTCGCGGCGCTGGCCACGGTCTCCCTCGCGGCCGTCACCGTGATCGCCGCCTCGGGCGGGGACGCCCTGAGCCTCGGCGGCGGCTCGCCGGCGCCCGATCCCGTGGTCGTGCGGCCGTACGTCAGCGTCCGTTCCACCGAGCGGTCCACCATGACGCCCACCGGCGCCCGGCCGGCCGTCCACGTGGGCGATCCGGGTGGGGAGGAGGCCGGTCCCTGTGCCGGAGCGGCCGGTCGCCGCCGCGGGGCCGGGGGCCGTCACTGCCCGCGGCCGTCGGTCTCGATCAGCACGATCCCCCAGGACGGCCCTGGCGAGTCGCCCGACCCGGCCACCCCGACGGCCACCGGAGCGTCCTGACCGCGCATGCCTCATGATCGAGGTGAGCGGAGGAGGTGTGGTCTCTCCACCGCACCCGAGAGCGAGGCCGTACATGAGCTACTACGACATAGAGGGCAACCCCATCAGCCCGGCACGGGCGCAGGAGCTGCTGGCCGACCGCGCCGGGCGGACGATCGGCGACGACCGCGTCGGCACCGCCGCGGGAACGTTCCGCGTCCGCACCCTGCACCTGGTGCTCGACCAGGCCGACGGCGGCACGGTGCCGCTGCTGTTCGAGTCGACCGTACGCCTGTCGCCCCCCGGCGCCGATCCAGGGACGGGCGGCGAGGAGGTGCTGAGCCTGCACTGGTCCACCAGGCAGCAGGCCGAGGACGCGCACGCCCAGCTCGTCCGCGACATCACCGAGCGGCAGGACCTGCCGTCCTGGGCCAGGGAGGGCGGCTGAACGCACGGCAGGCAGGAAAAGGGGCCGCGCCGGGCTGGGGGAGCCGGCGCGGCCCTTCGCCGGGGGAACCATCCCATGCCCTGGAGGTGGCCGGCGAGATCGGGAAATCAGTGGTGGAACTGCTCCTCTTCGGTCGAGCCCTTGAGCGCGGTCGTCGAGGAGTCGGGCGCGACGGCCGTGCTGACCAGGTCGAAGTAGCCGGTGCCGACCTCGCGCTGGTGCCTGGTCGCGGTGTAGCCGCGGGCCTCGGCGGCGAACTCGGCCTCCTGGAGCTCGACGTACGCCGTCATGCCGTCGGCGGCGTACCCCTGGGCGAGATCGAACATCGAGTAGTTCAGCGAGTGGAACCCGGCCAGCGTGATGAACTGGAACTTGTACCCCATGTGCCCCAGCTCGCGTTGGAACTTGGCGATCGTGGAGTCGTCCAGATGCTTCTTCCAGTTGAACGACGGCGAGCAGTTGTAGGCCAGCAGCTGGTCCGGGTAGCGGGCCTTGATCGCCTCGGCGAACTCGCGGGCCACGTCCAGGTCCGGCGTGCCGGTCTCCATCCACAGCAGGTCGGAGTACGGCGCGTAGGCCAGGCCGCGGGCGATGCAGGCGTCCACGCCGTTGCGCACCCGGTAGAAGCCCTCGGCGGTGCGCTCGCCGGTGGTGAAGGCCTGGTCGCGGGCGTCCACGTCACTGGTCAGGAGCGTCGCGGCCTGTGCGTCGGTCCGCGCGACGATCAGTGAGGGGACGCCGCACACGTCGGCGGCCAGCCGCGCGGCGTTGAGCGTCTTGATGTGCTGGCCGGTCGGGATCAGCACCTTGCCGCCCAGATGGCCGCACTTCTTCTCGGAGGCGAGCTGGTCCTCCCAGTGCACGCCCGCGGCACCGGCCGCGATCATGCCCTTCATCAGCTCGAACGCGTTCAGCACGCCGCCGAACCCGGCCTCGGCGTCGGCCACGATCGGCGCCAGCCAGTGCGGCGCGTCCGGCGCCCCCTCCGACCAGGTGATCTGGTCGGCGCGCAGCAGCGCGTTGTTGATCCGGCGCACGACCGCGGGCACGGAGTTGGCCGGGTAGAGGCTCTGGTCCGGGTAGGTCTGGCCGCCGAGGTTGGCGTCCGCGGCCACCTGCCAGCCGGACAGGTAGATCGCCTTCAGGCCGGCCCTCACCTGCTGGACGGCCTGGTTGCCGGTCAGCGCGCCGAGGGAGTTGACGTAGTCCTCGGTGTGCAGCAGGTCCCAGAGCCGCTCGGCGCCGAGCCGGGCCAGCGTGTGCTCCTCCTGGACGCTGCCCCGCAACCGCACCACGTCCTGCGCGCTGTAGGTGCGCTCGACCCCCGCCCAGCGAGGGTCGTTGTGCCACTTGTCCTGCAGCTGCTCCGCAGCTCCCTTGAGGCGATCGTTCATCGTTCGCTCCTTTGTCGTCCCCTGGGGCTCACCTCGATCATCTGCCCGGAGAGCCGGTGTCAACAGGCTCCATCTGGAAGAAGAACGTCCAAAGTTTCCGATGTGTGCATTACTCGTGGGTATTCAACTGAGAAGAAAACGCAAGTTTTCCTGTTGGACTAGACCACTCGCTCTCTGGAACCGCACCTGGCTCTCGTGTCCCGCTGCGGCATGCCCCGAGTGCCCAAAGGCTAGAAAATGGGCCGAATTTCTGTCTAAGATGCCTTCATGGCGTCCCTGCTAGGCGAAGAACCGCTGTCTTTGACGCAGGAGCTCGATCTGCTCGCGTTCGGCCAGCGCCTGCGCCACCTGCGCAAACAGCGCGGCCTCACCCTGTCGGACCTGGGCTCGCGCGTCAGCAGGGCGCCCAGCCAGCTGTCGCTGCTCGAGAACGGCAAGCGCGAGCCCAAGCTCTCGCTGCTCAAGTCCCTGGCGACCGCGCTGGGCGTCCCCGTCGAGGAGCTGCTGCGCCGCCAGCCGCCCAACCGGCGCGCCCAGCTCGAAATAGCGCTGGAGGAGGCGCAGCGCGACCCCATCTACGCCGGGCTCGGCCTGCCCCGGCTCAAGGTGTCCGCGCGCGTCCCCAACGACGTGCTCGAACACCTGCTCGGCCTCTACGGCGAGCTGCGCGCGCGGCAGGCCCGCGGCACCGCCACGCCCGAGGAGGCCAGGGCCGCCAACGCCGAGCTGCGGCGCAGGCAGCGCGAGGTGGGCAACTACTTCCCCGACATCGAGAAGGCCGCCGCCGAGGCGCTCGACGCCGTCGGCTACCGCACCGGCGCCCTGTCCCAGAGCACGATCCAGGGCCTGGTCACGCACTTCGGCTACACCGTCCACACCGCCCAGGACCTGCCGCGCTCGGTGCGTTCCATCACCGACCTGCGCAACCGGCGCATCTACGTCAAGCACGAGCAGCTCGGCATGCACACCCCGCGCACGATCCTGCTCCAGACGCTCGGCCACCTCGCGCTGGGCCACGGCAAGCCGCGGGACTTCGCCGACTTCCTGCGCCAGCGCACCGAGGCCAACTACTTCGCCGCCGCCGTGCTCGTGCCCGAGCGGGCCGCCGCCCCCTACCTCCAGGAGGCCAAGGCGGCGCGGGCGCTGTCGGTGGAGGACCTGCGCGACGTGTTCGCGGTCTCGTACGAGATGGCCGCCCACCGTTTCACCAACCTGGCCACCCATCACCTCGGTCTCGTCTGCCACTTCGTGCGCAACGACGCCGGCGGCACCATCTACAAGGCGTACGAGAACGACGGCATCGTCTTCCCCGCCGACGAGCAGGGGGCCATCGAGGGGCAGCGGATGTGCCTGCAGTGGTCGGGGCGGCAGGTGTTCGCCTCGCCCGACCGGTTCTCGGTGTTCTACCAGTATTCCGACTCGCCCACCGGTACCTATTTCTGCGTCGCCCACGTCGATCCGTCGCGGGAACGGGACTTCGCGATCACTTTGGGGGTGCCGTACCGGGAGTCGCGGTGGTTCCGGGGCCGCGAGACCACCAACCGCACCAAGTCCGGCTGCCCCAACGGCGACTGCTGCCGCCGTCCGCCCACCGAGCTGGCCGAACGCTGGGAGGGGTACGCCTGGCCGTCCGCGCGGGCCAACTCGCACATCCTGGCCGCCCTGCCGCCAGGGTCGTTCCCTGGCGTGGACGAGGCGGACGTCTATACCTTCCTGGAGCGCCACGCGACCCTCGCATAAGCTGACATGCGGGGGTAACGGGGGAGGTGTCGCACATGCTGCCTGATGTGCGGAAATGGTGGCATCGCCGAACGTCGTGCGCCGCGGACTGGCCGCTGCCCGACCTCGTGGCGGCCAAGGGGAGCACCACGGTGAGCGTGGTCCTCCCGGCCCGTGACGAACGGGAGACCGTGGGGGAGATCGTCGAGGTCATCCGGCGCGAGCTGGACGGCCTCGTGGACGAGATCGTCGTCATCGACTCGTGCTCGGCCGACGACACCGCCCGCGTCGCAGCCCGGGCCGGGGCCGCCGTGCACGCCCAACGGGACATCCTGCCCGAACTCGCACCGCTGGAGGGCAAGGGCGAGGCGCTGTGGAAGTCGCTGGCGGTCACCTCCGGCGACGTGGTGGCCTTCGCCGACGCCGACATCAGGCACTTCCACGCCTCGCTCGTCGCCGGGCTGCTCGGCCCGCTGCTCACCGATCCCACGGTCGCCTACGCCAAGGGCTGCTACGACCGTCCGCTGAACGGTGCTCCCACCGGCGGCGGCCGCGTCACCGAGCTGGTCGCCCGTCCTCTGATCAACCTGCACTGGCCGGAACTGGCCGGGTTCGTGCAACCGCTCGCCGGCGAGTACGCCGGCCGCCGCTCGGCCCTGGAACGCGTGCCGTTCCTCACCGGGTACGGGGTGGAGCTCGGCCTGCTCATCGACCTGCTGGACCTGGCCGGGCTCGACGGCCTGGCCCAGGTGGACCTGGGCTCGCGCGAGCACGCCCCGCAGTCGACCGAGGCGCTCGGCGGGATGGCGGCCCAGATCATGCTGGCGGCGTGGTCGCGGCTGCGGCGTCAGGGGAAGATCGAGGGGCGGCATGTGCCGGGGGTGGAGCTGGCGCAGTTCCGCCGGTGCGAGGGCGGCCACGACATACTGACCCGCCATGTCGCCATCGGCGAACGCCCTCCGATGCTCACCCTGCCCCGCCCGTCCGGCCCCTGACCGCCCACAAACACCCACGAGCCGCCTGGGGCTGTGCGAGGCCCTCCGGCCAGGGCGGTCCTTCACCCGCGCCGGGCCCTTCGCGCGCGAGGGGCCCTTCGTTCACGGGAGCTTCGGTCGGTCGGGGCTACTTGAGGGCTGCGGTCACGAAGGCGGTGAGCTGGTCGCGCAGGGCGTCGTGGTCGTCGGCCTCGTCGCCCAGGATGATCCGCCCGAGCTGTGGCATCATCGCCGGGAACAGGGCCAGCCCGGTCAGCGTGAACAGCGTGCGCGCCGTCGCCTTGGACGGCTCCTCGCCGCGCCCCTCGGCCAGCGACGCCGCCTTGCGCGCGCACCGCTCGACCCGGGCCTCCTGGCCGGGCAGCAGCTCCTGGCCGCGGTAGTTGAGCGCCTCCCACATCAGCAGCCGCACCAGGTCGGGGTGGCGCCGGTAGTAGTCGGTCAGCCGGGCCACGTAGTCGACGGGGTCGGCGCCGGGCAGGGCGATCTGCGACGTCAGGTCGTCGAGCGCCTCGTTGATGACGGCGTCGAACAACTTCTCCTTGTTGCCGAAATGCCCGTAGATGCGCTCCTTGTTGACGCCGGCGCGTTCCGCGATGCGATCCACGCGCGCCCCCGCCACGCCGTACGCGGCGAACTCCTCGCGGGCGGCCTCCAGCAGGGCGGCCCTGGTGGCGGCGGTCGAGACCTTGGGTGACATGCCTTCATTCTGCCACGAACAACTAGTTGGTTGTAAACCAACTATCTAGTTGACGTCCAACTAGTTGGTTGGCTACCGTCCTCTGCCATGGCACTGACTCTTCCCCGTACGGAGGCCGCCCCGGCCGTCCGTACCGACTACGCCCGTTTCGGCCGCACCCTGTTGGCGTTCACCCTCACCGCTGTCCTGTGCAGCGGGCAGTTGTACATCGTGATCCCCCTGCTGCACGACATGGCGACCGGCTGGCACACCTCGCCCGGCGGCCTGACCTGGCTGGTCACCGCGTTCGGCGCCGGCTACGGAGTCGGGTTCCTGGTGTTCGGCCCGCTGTCCGACCGGTACGGCCGCCGCCGCCTGCTGATGGCCGGCCTGCCGCTCGCGGCCTTGACCAGCGCGCTGGTGGCGTTGAGCCCGAACCCCGAGATGGCCCTCGTGCTACGGGCCGTCCAGGGGGTGGCGGTGGCGATGTTCCCGCCCGCCGGCATGGCGTACCTGGCCGAACGGCTTGAGCCGCGGCGCCGCGTGGTCGCCATCGCCGCGGTGACCGGCGCCTTCCTCGCCTCGGCCGTGTTGTTGCAGGTGGCCGCGCAGGTGCTGGTCGAGACGGTCGGCTGGCGGGGGCTGTTCCTGCTGTCGGCCGCCGGATTCGCCCTCGCCGGGCTCGGCCTGCGCGCGGTCATGCTGCCCGACCTGCCGCGCGAGTCGGCGGGGTCGCTGCTGTCGGCCTACCGGGCGGTGCCCGGTCTGCTGTTCGACCGGGTGCTGGCGTTGCGCTACGTGGCCACGGTGATGCTGATGGCCGGGTTCGTCGCCGTCTACACCGGGTTGCAGATCTACGGCGGCACATCACCCGCCGGCCTGCTCACGCTGCGCGCCTCCGGACTGCCCTCGATCGTGCTGATGCCGGCGCTCATGCCGTGGCTGGCCCGGGTCCCCACCACGGCCAGGGCCACCGCGTTCCTGGTCATGGGCGGGCTCGCCCTGGCGGCCGTCGCGTTCACCGGAGCCGGCGCGCTCGGCCTGGTGCTCCTGCTGGCCGTGTACGTCGCCAGCATCACCGGCGGCCTGCCCAGCATGAACGAGGCCATCTCCGCCCAGGCCGGACCGGCCCGCGGCACGGCGCTCGCCCTGTTCTCCTTCGCCCTCGCCGTCGGCGGCAGCGTCGGCCCCCAGCTCGCGGCCGCCTTCGGCGGGTTCAACCCGCTCGTGTACGGCCTGGCGATCGGCATGGGCGTGGCGGCCCTGGCCGTCCTCGCCTCCGCCCGCCGCCCGGCCCCCACGGGACACTGACCCGGCGGGGCCGGTCAGGGGATCGTGACCAGCCCGCCGAGCGACAGATCGGGGCGATCGACACGCACATCGGGCAGCAGCCACGACGTGTCGATCGCCACCGCGTCGTTGAGGGCCCGCGCCAAGGGGTTGAGCGCGCCGAGCAGCGGTTCGCAGCCGCTGTCCATGGAGTGGGCCAGCGAGCAGAGCCACATCGCGACGTCGTCGGTCTGGCCGTTGAGGTTGAACCGGGCCCGGAACGTCGCGCTCGCCGGGTCGTAGGCGTTGTTCGCGTTGTTCAGGGCGAGCGGCGCGGCGTCGAGGAACGTGCCGATGGAGGCGCGCTGGCGTACCAGCAGGGTGGTGAGGTGGGCGAGATCGCGGGAGTTGGCGGCGATCTCACCCCTGTTGTCCTCGACGAAGTCCGCGACCTGCGTGAGCGTGGAGGACAGCTCGCGCAGCACCGCGCGCAGCTCCCCGCGCTCGCCGTCGAGCTGCGCCGACACGCCCGCCAGGTCCTTCATGAACGCCCGGATGCGCGCGTCGTCGCGGGCCATCGCGCCGGTGATCGTGGCGAGATCGCGCACCGTACGGGCCAGGTCGTCGCCGTCTCCCGCCAGCACGGAAGCCGCGTCGGACAGGCCGCGCACGGTGGCGCCCACCGTCTCGCCCTGGCCGCCGAACGTGCCCGCCGAGACCCGCAGCAACCGCGCCAGCGCGCCGCGCTCGCCCGCCCCGCCTGGCCGCGGAGAACCCGGCGGGGCGAGGGCCGCGGCGAGCTGGTCGTAGCCGCGTAACGCCTCGTCGATCTCGACGGGTGAGCGGGTCTCGCGCAGCGTGCCGCCGTTCTGGAGCACGGGCCCTCCCCGGTACGGCGGCGTGAGCTGCACGAACCGGTCGGCGATCAGCGACCGTGCGACGATGACGGCCTGCGCGTCGGCCGGGACCCTGCGCCCGGCGTCGAGGGCCAGCTCCACCCGGACCTTCGCGCCCGCCGGGCTGACCGCGGTGACCCGGCCGACCCGCACCCCGAGGACGCGTACGTCGGAGCCCGGATACAGCCCCACGGCGGCGTCGAACCAGGCGATGACCCGGACGCCGGCGACCGGCCTGAGCAGCAGATATCCCGCCGCCAGCGCGAGGACGGCGAGAAGTGCGGCGAGCCGGCGGTCCATCGGCCTTCCTTGATCGACTTGGGCGTACGGTGACCAGAACATTACCGTGAGTCGCCGAACCCTCGCACCTTCCGGCCGAGCCCTACTCGCCGGTAGGTTGTTACCAACGGTAACAATGGAACGGCCAGGGAGTGGACGCGATGACCGGGTTCTGTCCGGAGCTCAGTGACGACGTGATCGAGGTGCGCGACTGGGTTCACGCGTTCGCCCGCGACGTGATCCGCCCCGCGGGCGCCGAATGGGACGAACGCGAGGAGACCCCCTGGCCCGTGATCCAGGAGGCCGCCAAGATCGGCCTGTACTCGCTGGACTTCTTCGCCACCCAATGGTTCGAGCAGAGCGGCCTGGCGCTGCCGGTGGCGTTCGAGGAGATCTTCTGGGGGGACGCCGGCATCGGCCTGTCCATCGTCGGCACCGGCCTGGCCGCCGCGGCGCTGTCCGCGAACGGCACCCCGGAGCAGATGGGGGAGTGGCTGCCCCAGATGTTCGGCACGGAGAACGACGTGAAACTCGGGGCCTTCTGCGCCTCCGAGCCCGACGCCGGCTCCGACATCGGCGCCATCCGCACCCGCGCCGTCCACGACAACGGCGACTGGGTGCTGAACGGCGTCAAGACCTGGGCCACCAACGGCGGCATCGCCGACGTCCACGTGGTCGTCGCCTCGGTGGACCCGTCGCTGGGCACCCGCGGGCAGGCGAGCTTCGTCGTCCCGCCCGGCACGCCCGGCCTGTCGATGGGGCAGAAGTTCCGCAAGCACGGCATCCGCGCCTCGCACACCGCCGAGGTGATCCTGGAGGACGTGCGCCTGCCCGGATCGTGCCTGCTGGGCGGCAAGGAGAAGCTGGACGCCCGCCTGGCCAAGGTCCGCAACGGCGAGCGCGCCGGCGGGCAGGCCGCGATGCGCACGTTCGAGACCACCCGCCCGTCGGTGGCCGCGATGGCCGTCGGCATCGCCCGCGCGGGCTTCGAGTACGCCAGGGACTACGCCCGCGAACGCGAGCAGTTCGGCCGCCGGATCGGCGACAACCAGGCGATCGCGTTCCTGCTCGCCGACATGGCGACCCGCGTCGACGTGGCCCGCCTGCTGACCTGGCGGGCGGCCTGGATGGCCCGCAACGGCAGGCCGTTCGAGCAGGCCGAGGGGTCGATGTCGAAGCTGGTGGCGGGGGAGACGGCGGTGTGGGTGACCGAGCAGGCGATCCAGATCCTGGGCGGCGCCGGCTACACCCGGGAACACCCCGTCGAGCGATTCCACCGCGACGCCAAGATCTACACCATTTTCGAGGGGACGAGCGAGATCCAGCGGCTCATCATCGGCCGCGCCGTCACCGGCCTCCCGGTTCGCTGAGAACTTCGCACGTCAGATGGGGGTGGTGTGCCGCAGGTCCATCACCGCGGCACACCACCGCGCACGAGTTGTCCGCCGCCTCAGCCGGGGCGACGGACGCGAGCACGTCACCCCGACCAGCGAGCGCATACGCACGGTCACCCCGGGCGGGCAGATCGCTGATGCGGTGCCCGCACGTTCGTCAGGCACTGTTGCATGGTCTTCAGTCGCGAGCCCGTGATCGGGCAGACCCGGATCTCGCGGCCCTCCTCGTCGAGGACCTTCCTGCGCCCCAAGGGGCGGTCGAGTGTGACGGCCACGTCGACGACCCCGACGCCCGTGTCGAGGTGGGCGCGCGGCCACAACTCCTCCCGCCACCTCTCCAGCAGCGTGCGCTCGGATGCCGGGCAGACATTGCGAATCATCACCCGGACCCGGACGACTGTCTCGGACTCGACAGCTTGGGCTTCGTCGGTCTTGAGGCATTTCGTGGGGATCGCCAGGCTGACCGCCTGCATGATGAGGACCCGTCCTTCCACCTCGACCGTGTCGATCTACCCGGGAAAGGGCGGCTCGGCCGGTCGCGACCGCCGTAGTCCAGCCACCATGGAGATGGCGACGGCCAACACCAGGACGCAGCATATGCGCCACAGAAAGGACGGGCCCAAAAGGTTCATTTCTTGTGGATGTCCTTGCCGACGGCCTTCATCACGTCATGGATGTCGGTGAAGTAATTGACGCAGGTGGACTGTACGGGGTTGTTGCCGAGGCCATTGCTGCCGCCCTTGATCGTGCAGCCGATGTCGGTGACCTCGAAGCGGCAGATCTGACCATTGGACCGGGTGTCCGGGCCGGCTTCTGTCACCGAGGAAGATGGTGGGATCGTGGTCCGGCTTGCGGTGGGAGCGATGATGTGCCGGTACCGCGGGATGGGGTGGTGGCGTCGGCGCGATCCGAAGTCTGCGCCGCGAGCCTGTCAGCAGGGTTGGAGGGCGGGCAGGTGGCCTTCGAAGTAGGCGGCCGGGGTGACGCCCATCAGCGTGCGGAACTCGGCCGTCATGTGGGACTGGTCGTAGTAGCCGGTGGCCGTGGCCAGGTCGGCCCAACGGGGGCCGTCGGCACGAGCGAGGGCGAGGGCTTGACGGACGCGTTCGATGCGTTCGTAGCGTTTGGGCGACAGGCCGACGGCGTCGGCGAAAAGGGCGCGCAGGTGGCGTTCGCTGACGGCGAGGTGGCGGGCGATGGCGGGCAGCGGTTCGCGTCGCTCGCGCGCACGACCGCGCAGCGCTTGGACGGCGGCCTGGACCAGTTCGACCCTTGCCCCGTCCGCCGAGGTCCTGGCCGACAGTGCGGCCTCCAGGTGCTTGAGTGCCAGGCCGTCGTCACCGCCCGCGTACGCCAGGGCGGCGTCCAGCGGGCCGGCGGAGGCGCCCCACAGTTCCCTGAGGGGGACCACCCGGTCCACGACCTCGCTCACCGGGACGCCGAGCAACGGCCGGGTGGCGCCGGGACGCAGCCGCAACCGCAGGCAGAACGGGAGGTCCTTGCCGACGTGGTACGAGGCGCGCGTGCGCGGGCCGATCACGAGCAGGTCGCTCCGCCCGGCGGAGGTCGTACGGAAGATCAGGGATGTGTCGGGGTCGGGGAGGTGCACGAGCGGCGGCCGCTCACCCGCTGCGGGATCGTCCGCCCTCAGCACGCTCACCGCCTTGACGAGCGACCGCAGACCGTCCGGCACGGTCTTCGAGACCTCGATGCTCATGACCACACGGTAGCCGGGCCACGAGATGCGCGTGCGTGCCGAAAATTCCTATAAGGGCTGGTGGGGAGGGTGACAGGGTGGGGCGCATGATTGTTGTCACAGGTGCCACGGGCACGGTCGGCGGTGAGGTGGTCCGGCTGCTGGCGGGCCAGGGTGAGCGTGTCCGGGCGATGACGCGGACGCCGTCGAAGGTCGAGGCGTTGCCGGGGGTGGAAGTCGTCCAGGGGGATTTCGACGATCCTGGGTCGTTGGCCGCAGCGGCGCGCGGTGCCGACGCCATGTTCCTCCTCAGTGCCCCGGGCCCGTGGCTCGCTCGGCATGACGAGGCGATGGTCATGGCGGCGCAGGCTGCGGGGGTGCGGAAGGTGGTGAAGGTCTCGGCCATCGGCACGGGAGAGGAGCATGGGGGTGCCAGAGTCGGGGACTGGCATCTGGCCGGAGAGCGGGCGTTGCGCGCGGGTGAGCTGGAATGGACGATACTGCGGCCGTCCAGCTTCGCCTCCAACGCCTTGAGGTGGGCTCCCCCGGTCCGGCAGGGGCAGCCGGTGCCGAACACGACGGGCAAGGGCAGGCAGGGGGTCGTCGATCCGCGGGACGTGGCCGAGGTGGCGGTGACGGCGCTGACGTCCGACGCGCACGTACGGACCGTCCTCACGCTGACCGGGCCCGAACTGCTCGGCGTCCGGGACATGGCCAAGGCGCTGGGGGAGACGCTAGGGCGGGCCGTCGAGACGGTGGACCTGCCACTGGAGGTCTACCGCACGCAGCTGATCGCCGCCGGGGTGGATCCCGAGTTCGCCGACGTCGCGGTCGACGGCTCCCGGCTGGTGGCGCGGGACGGCAACGCCCGGCTCACTCGTGACGTCGAGCTGGTGCTGGGACGTGGTCCCCGTACGTTCCTCACCTGGGCGGCCGATCACAGCGCCGCCTTCGTCTCCGGCTGACATCGGCGCCTGAGGACGCGGGCAACCGGGAAACGCTGCTGCCAGTCACTCCGTCGTAGGGGTGGCGTGACTCCTGAACGGTCACCGCCACCCGTCTTCAGCGTGAGTTCGCCATTCACGTTCCGAAGGCGGCGATTACTTGAGAAACTGGAAGATGAACGGCGCGACCAGCCCGATCAGGGCCAGCGCCTCGGTGAGGACGAAACCGAGAAGGATGTTCTGGCGGATCAGTGGATACGCCTCTGGCTGGCGGGCGATGGCCTGCACACCCTGTCCGAAGATGATGCCGACCCCGATGCCGGGGCCGATCGCGGCGAGGCCGTATCCGATGGCGGTGATGTTGCCGGAGACTTGAGCGAGTACTTCCATTGCGCCGCCTTTCTGGCGTCCGATGAAGCAGTGTGTCGCTGGTCTTGCTGCCATTCCAGCGGGTGGACGCGAGAAAGAAAATATGGCGTTTCTCTAGTTTCTACGCAAAATGCTCGTCGATCAACGTACTGGACAAATCTATCTATATGGTGAAGGTTCTTTCCGTGCGCCCGGTGCGGGCGCACGGAAAGGACGGGTTCAGCGGGTTTCCCTGCCTTCGATGGTCGCCTTGAGCGTGGTCGTCGCGGCGCGGGCCTTGGCCGCCGGGCGGGCGGTGTCGGGGCCGGGCAGGTCGCGGCTGTAGGCGTAGACGACGGCCGCCGTGGCGATCGCGCCGGTGTTCAGCGCGAGCGCCTTGTCGTTGATGTTGGCGGTGGTGTCGCAGGCCTGGTGGTAGCAGGGGTCGTAGGGCTGTCCCGCGGTGCCGCCGAAGATCGCGGCCTCCTCGGGCGTCTTGATGCCCTCGGCGCCGGTGAAGACCCCGCCGGAGGGGATGCCGGCCTCGATGAACGGGCCGTAGTCCGAGCGGCCGTCGAAGTCGGTGCCGTTGTGCCCCTGGTGCAGGAGGTCGAAGTACTTCTCGTAGAGCTTCTCGATCTCGTCCGATCCGGGCGGGCCCGCGGGGGCGCCGACGCCGTCGGAGTCGTCGCCGTCGTAGATCTTGAAGGCGTAGTTGGTGGAGCCGAGCATGTCGTAGTCCATGAAGAGCTTGATCTTGGACAGCTCTGCCGCGGGCAGGGTCTCCACGTAGTGGATCGAGCCGAGCAGGCCCAGCTCCTCCGCGGTCCACCAGGCGAAGCGCAGCCGGTTGCGGGTCGGGATCTTGCCCAGGGCCTCGGCGACGGCGAGCGTGGCGGCGGTGCCTGAGCCGTCGTCGTTGATGCCGGGCCCGGCCGGGACGGAGTCGAGGTGGGCGCCGGACATGACGACCTTGTTCGGGTCGCCCCACTTGGAGTCGGCGATGACGTTGTAGGTGGTGCGCAGCTCGCTGACCGTGTCGGTCTTGAGGTGCACCACGGTGGCGGCCGAGGCCAGCTCCTGCCCGACGGCGAAGCTGGTGCCCACCACGGGGATGGTGACGGGCGTGCCGAGGTTCCCCCGCAGGGTCGCGGTACGGCCCGGCTGGCCCTCGTTGAAGACGATCACCGCCACGGCCCCGGCGGCCTGGGCGTTGGTCGCCTTGACCACGAAGTCGCAGGTGCCGCGCTGCAGCAGCGCGATGTTGCCCGGCGTGAACCCGGCGAAGTCGGCGGCCTCGCACCCGGAGTTGGAGGTGCTGGGCGTCGGGCCGGGCGGCAGGACGAGGTCGACGTTCTGCAGGGACGCGGTGACCTCGCCGCTCCCGGAGTACGTCATGGTGGCGAACTCGCCGACGGAGGACCCGTCGGGCGGGGTCGGCGTGAAGACGCGCGGGCCGGGGGAGACGCGCTCCATGAGCGCCGTCGACTTCTCCTCGAAGTAGGCGATGTCGAAGGGCTGGAGGGTGACGTTGTAGCCGGCCTTCTTGAGCCTGCCGACGACGTAGTCGCGCGAGGCCAGGTGACCGCTGGTGCCGGCGGCGCGGTTGCCGTTGTTGGCATTGGCGATGTTCTGCAATGCCTGCAGGTGTTTCTTCACCGCGGGGGCGGTGACCGACTCGATCAGCTTCTTCTCGGCCGGCCCAGGCGTGGGTTCCGCCTGGGCGGCGGCCGGGAGGAGAGCCAGGGGCAGGGACAGTGCCGCGGCCGTCGCGAGGACGCGGAAGGTGCCTCTGCGCAGGGTGATGCGCATACAAGCTCCTCGAACTCAGATAAACAGGTGTCTTTCCCGATTCAGCGGCCCAGGAGAATACATAAGCCGACAAATCAACCTGTGGGAAGAATCTGAGTCGTCCGATGTCGGACAGGGGTTTCCTGTAACGGGAGGGGCCTCGCGCCGTCCGCTACCAGCCCAGCTCGTCGCAGCCCTGATGGTCGACCGGCTCCACCTGCAGCGTGGCGTGCGCGATGTGGTGGCGCCGTCGCAGCACGTCGCGGGCCCGGTCCAGGACGGCGTGGTTGTCGCCGGGCTCGGCGGTGACCAGGTGGGCGGTGGCCACGTTCATGCCGGAGGTGAGCGTCCACAGGTGCAGGTCGTGCACGTCGCGTACGCCCTCGACGGCGGCCAGGTCGGCCGCCACGGCGGCGGCGTCGACGCCCTCCGGCACGTGCTGCCCCAGGACGGCGAAGACCTGGCGCCCCAGCGAGACGGCGCGGACGGCCACGAACACGCCGATGGCCAGCGCGACGACGGTGTCCCAGAACGCCTGCCCGGTGGCGGCCACCAGCCAGCCGGCCGCGATGACGCCGACCGAGCCGGCGGTGTCGGCCACCACCTCCAGGTAGGCGCCCTTGACGTTGAGGCTCTCGCCGGCCCCCGAGCGCAGCAGGAGCAGGGCCACGAGGTTCACCACGAGGCCGACGGCGCCGACGACGAGCATCGGCCCGGAGGAGACCTCGGCGCCCGCGCCGATGCGGCCGACGGCCTCGATCACGACGTACAGGGCGACGCCGAGCATCAGCACGACGGCCAGCAGCGAGGCGAACACCTCGGCCCGGTAGGAGCCGTAGCTGCGCCGTCCGGTGGTGTCGGGGCGGCCGGCGATCCTGGTGGCGACCAGGGCCGCGCCGAGGGTGACGACGTCGGCGGCCATGTGCCCGGCGTCCGACATCAGGGCCAGCGACCCGGAGATCAGGCCGTAGGCCAGCTCGACCAGGAAGAATCCGCCGA
>NZ_JBFAOV010000068.1:0-23223 GCF_040675375.1 Nonomuraea sp. NPDC049607 | reverse complement strand
GCGGACGTGATTGTGGTGATCAACCCGTCTACCAGGGGTTTCGCCATGTCATCAGGCGAACGTCAACCTCGCGATCATGCTGTGATCAGCAACCCACCGCACGGGGATGAAAACGGCTCACTGTTCGTACCTTCTGCACTCCCGAGCGCCGCATGCGCTGATGGCGCAGCGAACCCTTCCGTTTCAGTATCGAATACACCGTGGGGCTGAGTCAGCGGGTGGCGGACCTGGCTTCGACATTCCGGCCGCTAACCTCCAGCAGGGCTGCCGCCCGAGCGTGCAACGCAGCGGCACCGATCCGGTCAACGAACTGGCCCGACCCACCACCCTCACCTCCAACCTGAACACCTACGTGACGGCCACCACCTACGGCCTGACCGGCAAGGTGGGCCAGTACGAGGTCGGCACCACGGCGGGCAAGCGCTCCTGGTTCACCTACTCCTACGAGTTCGGCACCCAGCGCCTGGCCAACTCCCGGGTGGAACGCGAGAACCAGACCGGCGTGGACCGCTCGGCCACCTACCGCTACGACCTCGCCGGCAACATCACCTCCATCGCGGACGTGTCCAAGTCGGGCACCGACACGCAGTGTTTCGGCTACGACTACCTGCGCCGCCTGACCGAGGCCTGGACCGAGGGCGACACCGACTGCGCAACCGCCCCCACCTCCAGCGTGATCGGCGGCATCCAGCCGTACTGGCAGTCCTACGCCTACGACGCCACTGGCAACCGTACGAAGGAGACCCAGCACGGCGTGGGCGGCGCGGCCGACACCGTCCGCACGTACACCTACCCCGCTGCAGGCCAAGGGCAGCACCGGCTCTCGTCGGTCACCCAGACCGGCGCGGCAGGCGCGCGTACCGACAGCTTCGGCTACGACCAGGTCGGCAACACCACCACCCGCAAGATCGGCGCGACCAACCAGACACTCACCTGGGACACCGAGGGCCGTCTGGAGAAGGTCACCGACGGCACCAAGACCAGCACCTACCTCTACGACGCCGACGGCAACAGGCTGATCCGCCGCGACGGCACCACCGTCACCCTGTACCTGCCCTTCGGCATGGAGCTGAAGAAGACCACCGTCGTCTCCGGCACCCGCTACTACAACCTGGACGGCCAGACCGTCGCCGTCCGCGTCGGAGCCAGCGCGGTCAGCTTCCTCGCCCCCGACCACCAGGGCACCGGGCAGGTGGCCATCCAAGGCGCCACCCAGATCGTGTCACTGCGCCGCACCCTGCCCTTCGGCGGGCTGCGCGGCTCGACCGGCGTCTGGCCCGGCGACCACGGCTTCCTGGGCACCGGCATCAACGACAGCACCGGCCTCACCCATCTCGGCGCCCGCGAGTACGACCCGCTCCTCGGACGGTTCGCCAGCGTGGACCCGATCATGGACCTGACCGACCCCCAGCAGATCCACGGCTACGCCTACGCCGGCAACAACCCGCTCACCTGGAGCGACCCCACCGGCCTGCTGACGGCCTGCGCCTCCTCCTGCGAAGCGGGCGACACCACCTACACGCCGAAACCCAAGCCCAAGCCCGCGGCCAAGCCGGCCACCTCCACACCCACATCCACATCCAGCGGAAGCCGCGCCGCCGGCACCGTCGCCGCCCAGCAGGCGGTGGCCGCCGCCCAGACCAAGGTCGAGGCGGAGAAGCAGAAGATCATCCAGACCGTGGTCGCGCTGGCGAAAATCGCGGCCGACGAGGTCGGCCTCACCGCCGGCATCGACTGCTTCACCACCGGCGACCTGGCCGCCTGCGGTGAGACCGCGGTCAACGTCCTCACCTCGGTGGCCGGCGGCGTCCTCGGCAAGGCCGCGGTCAAGTACGGTCTGCCCTGGAAGTGGGGCAAGGCCATCGAACTCGGCAAGAAGGTCGGCGGCCTGCTGGTCAAGGCCAAGGACTCCTTCGTCGGCTGGCTGAAGGCCAAGGACGAACTCGCCGTCGCCGAACGAACGTTGGCCAACTGCCTGACCAACAGCTTCGTCCCTGGCACGGCCGTCCTGATGGCCGACGGCAGTACCAAGCCCATCGAGAAGGTCCAACTCGGCGACAAGGTCAAGGCGACCGATCCGAAGACGGGCAAGACAACCTCACGCCCCGTCGTCAACGTCATCACCGGCGAAGGCAAGAAGAACCTCGTCCAGATCACCGTCGACACCGACGGCGACAAGGGGCAGGCCACTGGTCTCGTGGTCGCCACCGACGGCCACCCGTTCTGGAGCAGGGACAGCAAGAGCTGGGTCGCGGCGGGCGATCTTATGCCGGGCGCGTGGCTCCGGACATCATCCGGCACCTGGGTCGAGGTCACCGCGGTCGAGAAGCAGAGCGCGGTACGACGCGTCCACAACCTCACCGTGGCAGGCGTTCACACCTACCATGTCGGGGTCGGGCGGCAAAATGTCCTTGTCCACAACTGCGGCACGCCGGACTTCGTGGCGAGCGCGGATGGCGTGATCGTGCCGACCAGTGCGAGCCGATTGGAAGCAGGTCTCCAGGCGGCAGAGAATGCCGGACATGTGACTTCGAAGCCGACGCAATCAGCAGGACGGGAATACCTTCTCCCCGATGGGTCCAGCCTGAGGGTCATGGAACCATCCGGCACGGCCGGACTTCGCGCGTCGTTCGAGGACGGAAAGGGAGGACCGGTTAATCCGTTCACCGGGAGGAAACCGCAGAAGCCGAAGAACTTTCAGGGAAACTGGAAGCTCGAATTTCGTTCGCGGACTCACGTAGAGTTGATGCCATGACCGCCACCAACCTTGAGCGCCTCCGCGGCTGCCTGCCGTTGCGGATCGAGGAGCTCAGCTATGACGAGCCCAGCCTCGTACTGGGAGGTGCTGGATGGTCTCTCAGCGTGCTGTCGTCGTGGCGGCTACTTGACGAACACGGGGCAGTCACCCTGGGAGGGCAGAGCAAGGAGAACGACATTCGCGAACATCTCCAAGCGCTTGCCGATGTCGACGTGGTGAATGTGGGCATCCAGTCGGAGTCTCTGCCCGTCGACCCTCGACTACAGCTCTCCAACGGATTCGTTCTGGAAATATTCAGCGACTATCCCTTCGACACCTGGGTCTGGAAAGTTCGAAACTGTGACCTCATCTACGTTGGCCCGCTACTGCTGAAATGACCAGATAGGTGACGTTCCAGTAAGTCGCATGCCTACAGAGTACCCATCTGTTAGGGGTAACAATGCTGGATCGGTTCTTGCATGCCTATGAGCTGACGGCAAATGCAGGTACCGATGGTGGCGTCCCTCATCCCAAGGGACGCCACCGACCTACCTGTCAACCCGACGGGCGCATGGACGACCCAGCAAGCCCGGAACCTTCTGATGGACCTGGGTGAACGCGCCGACGCCTTCAGGTTTCTCATCCGAGACCGTGACGGCAAGTTCCCCCGCATCTTCGATGAGACGTTCGCCGCCGCTAGAGCCTGTACGGAGTTCGGATCTCTAGGCTGGTCGGAGGCTTCGGATCCATAAGACGGCCCCGCGTAGGTGCAGGCCAGCCAGATAGCTGTCGGGCGTCTTGTCGAACCGGAAAGCCAGCCCACGCCACTGTTTGATCCGGTTGATGCAGCGTTCGGCCGTGTTGCGTTGCTTGTAGAGATCGGGATCATGGGTGACTGGCCGCCCGCCGCCAGAACCGCGCTTCTTGCGGTTGGCCGCCTGGTCGGCCTTCTCCGGAATGACCGCCTTGATCCCGCGTCGACGCAGGTAGGCGCGGTTGCCGCGCGAGGAGTACGCCTTATCCGCGGCCACCGCGCCCGGCCGGGTGCGCGGACGGCCGATCGGCAGACGGATTCTGATGCGCTCCAGAACGGGGCGAAACTGCGGGCTGTCTCCGGCCTGGCCGGCGGTCAGGACGAAGGACAGCGGACGGCATCGACCATCGGCCGCCAGATGCTGTGCCGCTCGAAAACACGGTTTCGTGGCGTGAGCTGGGGTTTTGCTTCGCGACCAGGGTCGTGGCTGCAACCATCGCAAGGTGTTGTTAACGCTTGTCTACCGGTTGGTAGGGTGCCTGTTCGGCCTGCTGGCAGTGCTGGTCCGCTCTGACCTGTCCAAGGACGCTGAGCTGCTGGTGCTCCGTCACGAGAACCAGGTACTCCGCCGTCAACTCGGTAGTCGGCCGCGATGGGATCACACCGACCGGCTCTGGCTCGCGGCGTTGTCACGATTGGTCCCCCGCCGCCGATGGGCGGAAGTTTTCCCGCTCACCCCAGCGACGATCTTGCGCTGGCACCGCAACCTGGTCGCGCGCAAGTGGACCTTCACCGACAGGCGGCGCCCGGGGCGACCATGTACCCGCCGGCCGGTCAAGGCGCTGATCGTGCGGATGGCGCGGGAGAACCCGACATGGGGGCATAGAAGAATACAGGGTGAGTTGGCGCGCTCGGGTTACCCGATCGCGGCCTCCACGGTATGGGAGATCCTCCACGCCGCCGGTATCGCTCCGGCGCCCTTCCAGGCCGGGCCGACCTGGCGGCAGTTCCTGACCGCCCAAGCCCACGCAATCATCGCGTGCGACTTCCTGGTAGTCGAGACGCTGCTACTCAAGCGGCTGTACGTGCTGATCTTCATCGAGCACGGTACCCGGCGGCTGCACTTGGCCGGAGTGACCGCGCACCCAACCGCAGCATGGACGGTGCAGCAGGCTCGCAACCTGGTCATGGACTTGGGTGACCGCATTGCCGGGCTGAAATTCGTGATCCACGATCGGGACCCGCTCTTCACCTCCGCCTTCCAAGAGGTCTTCAAGGGTGAAGGGCTGCGAATCATCACCACGCTGCCGCAGACGCCGAGGATGAACGCCATCTGCGAGCGCGTCATCGGCACCCTGCGCCGCGAACTCCTGGACCGCATCCTGAGCCTCAACGAACGCCATCTGACTCTCGTGCTCCAGGAGTATCTGATCCACTACAACGGGCACCGACCGCACCTCCCGGTATCAACGCCCCCCGGACATCTCAATGCAGCCCGCCCGCGACCTGACCGACCTACGATCCGTCCGCCGAAAACCCGTCGTCACAGGCACGATCAACGAATACCACCACGCCGCGTAGCCGCAGCTCAAACCACGAAACTTAATATTCGAGCGGCACACGCCTGATACGCCGATACGGGCAAGATCGGTCCTTGTGTCTTTCCGTCTCCTGTATCTGATCATGATTTGGTTGTTCGGCTGGCTGGTGCTGCTGGGCCGAGGTGAGGCGGTGAAGGACGTCGAGATCATGGTGCTTCGGCATGAGGTGGCGGTACTGCGCAGGCAAGTCACGCAGCCGAAGCCGGACTGGGCCGATCGAGCGATCCTGGCCGCGCTGTCCCGGCTCATACCACCTGGGATGCGGGCTCACCGGCTGGTGACACCGGGCACCCTGCTGGCCTGGCACCGTCGCCTGGTCCAGCGCCGATGGACGTATCCGCACCGGTCCGGCCGCCCCCGGACGAGCAAGGAGATCCGGGAGCTGGTGGTGCGCCTGGCGCAGGAGAACCGTCCTGGGGATACCGCCGGATGCACGGTGCACTGGTCCTGCTTGGCTACCAGGTCAGTGAGGCGACCGTACGCCGGATCCCGCGGAGCCGGAGGATCGGCCCGGCTCCACGAAGCACCGACACCTCGTGGAGGATCTTCCTACGCGCCCAGGCGCAAGGCCTGCTGGCCGTCGACTTCTTCCATATCGACACGATTTCCTTAAAGCGCCTGTACATGCTGTTTGTCATAGAAGTCACCACCCGGCGTGTGCGCATCCTCGGCGTGACCGCCAACCCGACCGGCGCCAGGACGGCCCAGCAGGCCCGCAACCCGTTGATGGACCTCGGGGCACCGATCGCCTCGTTTCGCTTTCTCATCCGCGACCGAGATACCAAGTTCACCGGTGTCTTCGACGCGGTCTTCGCCGGCGCGGGCGTGCTACGCCGAGCGATGGGTCCGTACCGTACGGGCCGAGTGCACCGACCGCATGCTGATCTACAATAAACGGCACCTGCGGTCGGTGCTCACCGAGTACGCCGATCACTACAACGGCCATCGACCGCACCAGTCCCGTCGGCAGCGGCCACCTGATCACGACGAGCGGACCGTGATGCCGCTGGAAAGCCGGATCGAACGCCGGAAGGTGCTCAGCGGGCTGATCAACGAGTACAGCTGAGCGTAGCGCTTCGGAGAACCCCCAGCTCAAGCCCGATGCGATGATTTGAAGCGGTACAGGCGTTGGCCTTGACAATTGACTGCGGCGGACGCGCAGTTGTCAGGGAGGCCACGGTGACGGCCGGGCCATCGTGCAGTAGTCCCTACTGCGCTTGCCTCGATGTCCCTGTTGAACGGTGAATGACGCGACTAAGCAACGACTGTGGCCCAAGCTTGCCCACGTGCAGCAAGTAACTCGCGGCCGAAGTCGGACGCTTTGAGGAGCGTGCTTGCTGGGTGCTCCTTGCCACGCTGAGGAGACCGAACGCCACTCCAGCGCTGGTCAAGATGGGCTGCCCTACGGCTACACCGCCAAGCAGGGCAGCAGCGGCCGGTAGCTCGAATTTGACGTTCAATGCGCCAAAGACAGAGTCCACGCCGACGCTACGCATTGCCTTCTTCAGTTCGTGAAGAGGCCGCTCGAATTTTTGCTCGACTCTCTGATGTAGGTACGCGTCGAAGACGGCAGGCTCCTTCACGTCGGTAAGGACGTCGCCCAGTTCGGCTACTGTAGCGGTCACCAAATCGCCGAAAGCCTCGAAGTCAGACCCGTATTTCTCCCTAAGACGAACGATCTTCTTAGTGGGGACTTCACTGAGGTTCGCTGGGATGGCAACGCGCAGAGCCAGAAAGGCAATCCTATCGCTCAATTCCTGGGATCGCTGATCCGCTGGCTTCTCAAGCGGGGATAGTAGAGCGTCAGCGATCTGATTAGCCGTCCACTCCTGATCAGCCGAATGCATACCAACCTGGTCGGTGGTGGGTTGAAGGTGGTTCTGCCGAGCGATCTCTCGGGTGAGGGCGCACTTGTAAACCGTTGCGAACTGGGGATGGACCGCTAGCCAGGCTCGTGCACCAACTTTCTGCCGGACTGCCTTAAACGCTAGCCCTTCTTCAATTAGACGGTTTTCAAGTATGCGATCGACTTCGTCAGGAAGCATGCCCGTGAGAGCGCGCTGCGGAACTGCATCCTCAATTTTGGCGATGAGCGCATCCTCATCGTTCGATTCCTCGAACATCCCCGAAAGAGCCGGGACGCGCAGGCGCTCGTTCGCTAGAAGAGGACGCAGAGCACCATGTGAATCATGCCTCGATACCGAGAGGGAAGATCCAGGAAGGACCCGATAAAGCGCACGGAGATCGTCGGCGTGTTCCGCCAACACCTGTTGGATCACAGAAGATACGGCACGAGCAGCGACGGGATCAGGTCGCACATGGATGAGGAAATCTAGCCCGTCATCGAGAGCCCGTACCACCTCGGAGTAATCACGCACCTGATATGTTCTTCGCCATCATCTACTACGCCGGCCTACGCCCCGAAGAAGTGGTCAAGCTCGCAGAAGACAACGTCACCCTTCCTGACCTGGTAGGGAATCCAGAAACGGGAGAGTTGGAGGAACCCGCCGACGATTGGGGAGAGCTTCACTTCGCAGGGGCAGCGCCCTTCGCCGGCCGGGAGTGGACCGACGACGGCAGCCTGCGCGAGGAACGCGCCCTCAAGCACCGCGCCGAGGGCGAGACGCGCACCGTGCCTTGCCCGCCCGCCCTCACCCGGATACTCCGCGCCCACCTCGCGGAGTTCGGTATCAAACCCGGAGAACGGCTGTTCACCGGTGTTCACGGGGGCGAGCTGCCCGGCATCACGTGCCGCCGTGTTTGGGCCAAGGCCAGAGAGAAGGCCCTGACCAGGCAGGAAGCACAGTCACCGCTGGCCAGGCGAATCTACGACTTGCGTCACGCCTGCGTCTCGACCTGGCTCAACGCCGGCGTTCCGGCCACGCAGGTAGCCGAATGGGCAGGTCACAGCGTGGAAGTCCTGCTCAGGATCTACGCCAAGTGCATCGTCGGCCAGGACGCGGTCGCGAGACAGCGCATCGACCAGGCGCTGAGGGACGACCAGCGCGACCCGTGATCGTGGGGAGGCATTGGGGAGAGCCACCCGCAAACGCTCGGTATCAGCCGTAGATAGCCGGACACGAGATGCCCTCGCCTTGCCGCATCAGTGCAGGTCAGGCGAGGGTTTCCCCTGGTTGTGATCTGCGCGCCCTGCAGGATTCGAACCTGCGACCGTCGGATTAGAAGCAAGATCTTTAAGTGTCGCGGAGTGTCGCTTGACGGTGGTTCGTACCGCCTGCGCGCACATTGCGTGTCAAGCGGTGCCGGGCCCTGACGGCGAGTGACGGGGCGTACGAGCACGCACCGAGCACGGTGGACACCCGATTTGATCACCGTGGGTCGCCCACATCATCAAGCTTGTACCCAGAGCCCGCCGTCACGCCACATAGATCCTGGTCCCTGTGCTCGGCACGTGCTCCCGCGGAGGCGGCCACGCTGCCTCGCCGCCTTCGAGATGGCGTCGGCAAGCTGACGGCCGGCGAACGGTACGCCGCTCCTACCCTGGCCATCACCAAGACCCCTCGGAAACTTGACAGAGACCCTGAGACGAGGCGAACCGTTCCTCATCGAGGAAGCGCCTCAGTGATCCGGTTGACAACGCAGCCAGCCCGTGGCCGTTCGAATGACCACCTGCGCTCCATCCGCCTCCCCCACCGTCAGCGCCGCGATCAACGAATAACACCGCGATGGGTAACCACAGCTCAGACCACGTAACTCAATATTCGAGCGGCACAGGCCAGGTCCCAGCCGAAGATGACCCGGGCGCACTGGCCGATGGCGGCATAGCGCCTGCGGTGGACGATGTGTCCTTTGATGGCCAGTGCGGCAGCAGTCAGGACGACCAGCGCTATGGCTCGTGGGGATGTCCATGCCTTCGCCTGGGCGGCGATCGCTCCCTGGAACACTCCGACGGCGACGAGCAGCTGGTCGCAGGCGGCGACGAGTTGATCGCGCTGCTCGGCCCGGCGTTGCCTTCGCAGGCGCAGGACACCGATGAGCGAGCCGATGCCGGTGAGGAAGAAGATGATCGCGGCCGTGGCGGGGTCGATGAGGTCAGCCCAGGCGAGGTTCACCCGTCAAGGGTGGCGGTGGGCGGCCAGGCTGGGCGGCGGATTCCGCATAGTAAAGCCGGATCGTTCCCCTTCAGGCTGGTCAGTCGTGGGCGGCTGCTCGGCGGTAGCCGCGTCTCTGACTCATGGCGGTGTCGACCGTGCTGCGTGTCGTCGGGTGGTGGGAAGCGGCGAGCGGCATGCGAGAGCTCTCAGTCCGGAAGACGCCAGTTGCAGATCTCGCCGTTGACACACAGCTCAGTGGTCGTGTTGCGAGGTTCCGGCGGCTTGATCGAAACTTCGCTACCCCACCCTTGGTAGCGAGTGTCGTTGGAGAAGGTCTTGCCCACCAATTCGTCAAGGCCGCCGGCAAGAGTGTATCTGCTCTCCACTCTGCTGATCAGTCCCGACGAGGTCAGCGTGAGGGTGTAGGAAAGTTTCGTGCCAGTGAGGCCCCAAGAGCCCTGAGTGGAATGGCCGAACCAGAGGGAGTGCGCCTGGCCGAGCTCCTTAAAGGTGATCACGCCGGTGACAGTGTTCCCGTTCCTTCGGCCGTTCTTCAGCATGGCCGCCACGGTGGCTGGCTCTGTCGGGTTGAGGATCTGCTCGTCGTAACCGAGTAGCTCGGTGTGCCAGAGGTGCAACTGATGAGAATTCTTCCACCAGGTCTTGCCGTCCTTCAGCCATTTCCCGACGAGGCCGCCGGACTGGTAGCTGGTGCCTCCGACCTCGTGGTTGAAGCCGATGACGCGTTCCGTCCCATGCTCACCCCCAGTTGTGGTGACGTCTAGGGCCTTGACTCCTCCCGCCGTGCCGTTGAACTCGAAGACACCCTTACGTCGTCGTTCGGCAAGCTTCTTTGTGCCCTTCGAGAGGGTGGCCGTTTCGGTGAAACTCACCCCGTGTCCGGATGCCAGAACCTTTCTCAGTACCTGGACGGGATCTTTGGAGACTGCCCGCACCGAAGCGTGCACTGGAGCAGCCCCCGCCAGCAGAGCACCACTGGCCAGCAAAGCTAAGATCATGTTTCTCATGATGATGATTCTGCCTTGATCAGGACACGCATGGAACACGGCTTGGATGCGACTGGCGATAGCGAGTGAAGGCTAGGTGACTGAGCTGCAGGTGCGACAGCAGAGGTTGGCACTGTGGTTGCGGCTGACGGGATCCCGCCCCTCCTCACAGGAACGTCTCCTGCCGAGATGAGAAGCGCCCAGACTGCCATCAGCAGTCATAGGTATTACCTTTCTTCTCCGCTTGCTGTTCGAAAAGATTATCGCAGGCCTCTATCGGCTGGTCGAGATAGAGGACGAGATACGTTGGCCAGAATTTGGTGATGTTGTAATAGTGGTACCACTGCTCCCTGTGTTCGGCCTCGTGACGAAGGAACTCCGGCTGATTCTTGTCAAACCAGTCGGGGCTGCGACGATTGCCTTGGGAGTCGTATCCAGTGAGTGTCACGTTTCCCAGTGTGGTTCCACCTCGACCAAAGTGCAGACCTTTGGTGAGGCCGCTACAGACAGTGAGCCCAGTCGCGGCATGCTTTTCACATGTCCCATGTTCCTTCGTGGCCCATGCAATCAATTTCTTCTCGAATGTCTTGCTCGACCAAGTGGGGTCTGCGTTAACGAGGAACAGTACGAGCCTTCTACCAATCCCTCCGTTGCCCACGATTGTGCCGACATCGCTGAGCTGGCAGGGTCCGTCGCCGACCTCTCCCCTGCAGAACAGGTCTCGCCATTCGAGCCACTTATACCGAACCTCTTGCTTACATTTATCCGTTTGCATCTGCTGATAGCAGCTACTGAGCCGCTGGTCCAGCTCGTAGGTCGCTTTTAGAGCGCGGGTAACTTGGAGGCGCGTCACCTTCTTGCCATCGCCACCCGACGGCAAGGCGAAGCTCCACAGAGCTTTCCACAGCGCCCTGACATCCTCCTCCGGGGCGCCATCGTAAACGAAGTCGATGATCTCTTGACGGATCTTCTTTTCGACCGTCCAGAAACCGTCCATGGCCTGCATACCGTTTGGCAGGATGTTCCGCTTCTTGAGTTCGGATTCCGGCAGTGCGAGCGTGACGTTGTAATCGACAGCTCCGCAATAGTTGTATGCGGGGCCGGCGCAGGCGACTCCTCCTCCGCTCCCCCCGAAACCGTCGCCGATCGTTTTGCCTCCGCTCCCTCCGGCTCCCCGGCAGTAGGTTGCCTTGAAGGCGTCGATGGAGTCATTGCAGAGGTTGCCTGAATAGCCGCCGGAGCCGTACTCGAAACCGGTGGAAGCGGCCGCGTGCCCCGTGGGATCGGTTCTGGTGAGGGGGGAGGCGTTGGCGTAGGTGTAGCGGTTCGCCTGAACGGATGGGGTCGGATCGAGCGTGGCGGTGTCGCGACTGGCGAAGGTGCCGGTGCCGGGCTGGTACCAGCGGGCGTGCATGTTGACCTTGCCGGTGTCTGGGTCGGTGTATTCGCCCTGGTAGCCGAGCTGCGCCTTGGTGCCGGTCTGGGCAGTGACGATGCCGAACGGATCGTAGGCGGTGGAGGTTTGCAAGGTGGCGGTGTATGTGGCGATCAGGTCGCCGTGCAGGTCGGACAGCGCCGCCACGGCTGCGCTGGCACCTTCCTTGATGCCGAGCAGGGCACCCTTGGCATCTCGGGCGTACTTGGCCTGGGCGGTGCCGCTGCTGTCGGTGATGGCGGCCAAGTCGTTGCCGAGTCCTGAGTAGGCGAAGGTCTGCTTTGCAGTGCCGCGAATGCGACTGACGGTGCGGTCGAGGGCGTCGTAGGCGTAGAGGCTGTCGCCGTCGGCGATCATGCGGTTGAACGCGTCGTAGGTGTAGCTCGTGGTGGTTGCGGTCTTGGTCTGGCTGGCCAGCGTGCCACGGGGTGTGTAGCTGTAGTCGGTGCCATCACCACTGGTCAGGCGGTTGCGTTCGTCATAGGTAAAGGTGGTACTACCAGCCTTGGTGCGGTTGCCCGCAGCGTCCCACTCGTAGTTGGTGACGGCGCCGCCGGGGGAGCTCCAGGAGGTGAGGCGGCCGGCCTGATCGTAGCTGTAGGTGTTGGTACCCGCCCCTGCGGTGCCGACGGTGGTTTTGGTGGTGAGGTTGTCGTCCTTGTCCCAGCCGTAGCCAATCTTGGCGATCTGGGTTCCGGAGCCGTTCTTCAGTGTCTGGCCGGTGACCCGGTTCATGTTGTCGTAGTCGATGGTCTGGGTGCCGGCAGTGCCACTGGTGGCGGTGATGGTTTTCAGACGGCTGGCGCTGTCGTAGCCGTAGGTGAGAGTGCGCGCGGTGACCGGGTCGGTGGCGGTTGCCAGCCTGTTGGCGTTATCCCAGGTGAAGGCAGCCGTTCCGGCTGCATCAACGCGCTGGGTGGGGTTGCCGAGCGCGTCGTAGGCGTAGGCGGTCTCCTGCACGGTGCCGCGGGTCACCTTCAATGGCAGGCCGCGGTCGTTGAGGTCGACGGTCAGGTCGCCAGCACTGGTCATGCGGCCGGCCAGGTCATAGCCCAAGGTGCGCTCGGCGCTGGCTGCGCCGCCGCCTGCGCCGGTCTCCTTGGTGAGCTGGTTCAGCTGGTCGAAGGTACGGTCAATGCGAACGCCGCCGGGCTGGATGGTCGCAGTCTGGTTGCCGGCGGCATCGTAGAGCTGGGTCCAGGAGCGGTCGGCCACATCTGGGTGCGCGGTCGTAGCCGATTCTGTCAGCGTTTCAGGCAGCCCAAGAGTGTTGTAGCTGGTCCAGGTGGCGTTTCCGCGACCGTCGGTGATCCTGGTTCGGGCCCCAGAAGCGTCGTAGCCGAAGGTCGTGGTGATCGATTCATCTGCCGAAACCGGCTCGATGCGCGAAGTAAGCTGGCCAAGCGCGTCGAAGGTCTGCCGGGTGATGTGGCCTTCGGGTGAGGTGGCGCTGGTCTGATTCCCCGCCAGGTCGTAACCCACGCTGTAGGTACGCAGTACCGCGCCGGTGTCGTCCAGGTCCTTGACTGTGGTCTTTCGGCCGGCCAGGTCGTAGTCGGCGGTGGTGGCGTTGCCGTTCGGGTCGGTCGTCTTCGTCAAGCGTCCGGCTAGGTCGTGAGCCATCGTGGTCTTTTTGAGCAGCGGGTCGGTAGTGGACGTGGTCTCACCGGCCGCGTTGACCGTGAAGCTGGTCACGCCACTGCCTGGGGCTGGGGCAGTCTGCTTGACCAGCTGGCCCGCGTCGTCGTATTCCAGCTTGGTGATGTAACTGGCTGTGGACGGTTTGCGTTCGATCTGGGTGGCGGTGATCTGCCGACCGAGGTCGTCATAGGTGGCCTGGCTGCGGGCGCCGGTGGGGTCGATGCTTGCGACCTTCTCCCCGGCCAGGTCGTATTCGGTCACCCAGGTGCCCGCGGTCTGGCCGTTCGGGGTGGGGTCGGTGGTGCGAACCTGGCGGCCGAGCTGGTCGTAGTCGTAGGAGGTGACGTTGCCTCGCGGGTCGGTGGTGGACGTCAGCCGTCCCGCCGGATCGTAGGCATGGACGATCGTGGGGGTGATGGCGGTTCCACCGGGAGGGGTGTAGCTCGGCGCGGTCTGCTGCGTCGCCCGTCCAGCTTTGTCGAAGGTGGTGGAGATCCGGCGGCCCTCGGCGTCGAGGGTGTGCGTCTGGGCACCGAAGGTGTCGTAGCCAGCCCGAGTGGTGGGCCGAGTAGTCGTGGTCGCCCCAGCCTTGTCCACCTTGACCTGCGGTCCGGTGGTTTCCATGGCGCGGCCGAGGGCGTCGTAGCGGATGGTGGTCGTGAAGTCGGCCGCCGTTGCTCCTGCCGCGTTTCCGCGCGGGTCGGTCAGCTCGGTGACCAGACCTCTGTCATCAACCTTCCACGTGGTGGTGAGGTCCTGATCGCCGTTCTCGATCGTCTGCCGGGTCTTGATGCCGAGCGCGTTGTAGCTGAACTCGGTGGTCTCCACTCGGGAGTCACCGCCACCGGAGCGCGAGACCTTGATCGGGTTGTTGACGGCATCGTACTCATAGCTGGTCTTGCGCTTCAGCCCGGCCGGGTCGAAGAGGGTCGAGGTGACGCGATTGGCGGCGTCCACGGTGACCTCGGTCGTGGCGATGCCACTGGACACGGTCTTGAGCACATTCCCGGCCGGGTCGTAGGTCGTGTCCTTGAGGATCACGTCCCTCGTTGAGGTGGAACCGTTGAGCTTGACGTCATCGGCGATCACCTGGGAGGGCAGGTTGTCGCCGAAGTAGGTGTAGGAGGTCTTGCGGCCCATGGCGTCAGACTGGGTCGCGAGCCGGCCAGCCGGGTCGTAGGCGAACGACTCCAGCACGACGTCCTTGGCCGGCTGTGGCACAACGGGGCTGCCCGTCCAACCCTTGAGGGTGCGTGAGAGGAGTTCGCCGCGTTTCGAGTAGATATGTTCGATGGCAGTTCCCGCAGCATCGATGGTGCGGACGAGGGTGCCCATCTTGGACCATTCCTGTTTGCTCACCCCGCCCCCGGGCCCGGTGATGGTTTCTAGGCGGCCCAGCGGGTCGTAGCCGTACGTCGCGGTTCGCGCGGTGTCACCTCCGGTCAGGTCGGCCAGAGTCTCCGACTCCTTGTTGCCGTCGGCGTCGTAGACCAAGCGTGCCTGCGCGGTGTGCGTCACGTCGGTGATCTCGTTCCGCGCACCGGGCCCGGTCTGAGTAAGGACCCGGCTGAGGGCGTCGTAGGTGAAGGTGGTCTTGACGCCGTCGGGATGCGATGCCGACACCTTCGTCCGGGACGTGACGCGTCCTAGCGCGTCATGGGTGTAGACGGTCTTTAGCCCGGTCGGGCTGGTCTCCTCGGCCAGGTCACCGGCCGCGGTGTAGGCGTAGCGGTATTCGCGATGCCGGCCGTTGTGCCAGTTGAAGCGGCCCTTGACCAGCCCTGCGGGCATGGTGCCGCCGCCGATGGCCGGCTCGGTGCCGTTGGTGTAGTCCTGTCGTTTCCCCCACCAGGAGTCACCTGCGACGTTCGGCCATGTCTCCGCCTCGACTAGGCCATTGTCCAGCAGCCACCACCGGGTGGCGTAGGTCTCGTCGAGGAATCCGCTCGATCGGGCGTCCAGATGGGCGACCATCCGGTCGTTGCGGGGATCGACCGGGTTGCTCTCGTTCAGGTAGTAGTTGAACCACTCCCAGAAGCAGCTCTGCGCCGTCCGGCAGACGTTCCGTCCGAAGACGTTGCCACGCTTGTCGTTGGCCAGCGTGACCTTGTTCCCGTTCGGGTCGACGGTCTCGGAGAGGTAACCACCGGTGTCGTAGCTGTACTTGGTGAGTTTGCCGAGCTGGTCGGCCTCGGAGACGATGCGGTAGCCGCGCCAGGCGTCATAAGTGGACACCAGTGTGTTGTTGTCCGGGTCGGTCACCGTCACCTTCGACAGACCGGTCGAGGCGGTGTACTCGGGCGCGCCGATCTGCCAGGTGCCGCCGTTGGCGTCGGTGTGGGTCTTGAGCCGGTCGGTCGCCGGGTCGTAGGTGTTGCTCATCCACACCCTGCCGGACGGCAGGGTGATCTTCGCCAGCTTGTACGGCACCGCCAGCCGCGCCTCGTAGTGCAGGCGCACGTCTTCAGGGGTCAGCGGCTTGGCGTAGACGGCGACCTCGTCGACCTGCCCCTTCAGGCCGAAAGTGGTCTGGGCGCCGGCGGTCCCCGGCGTGGCCGGCCACTGACCTCCGACGATGGTGCCGAGGCCGACGTCCGCCTGGGAGGGCCAGCCGACGGTGGTGGGCTGGGCCAGCGTGCCGGCTTGGGCACCGTCGAGGTACATGCGCTGCTCGGAGCCCGACAGCGTCATCACCACGTGATGCCACTGCCCATCGTTCACCGTATTGGCGGAGGTGATCGGTGAGATCCCGGCGGTGCCGCCGCTGCCGACGCGCCGTAGCTGGCCGCGCAGCTTGCCATCCGTGCCGACGTACACCAGGGCGGACTTGGTGTCCGCGGACGTCCCGACCGACAGCAGCGCACCGGCCTGCGTGGTCTTGAACCAGGTCTCGAACGACGCGGCTCCTTCCACCCGGGCCAATGCGTGGCCGGGCAGACCGACCCCTTGCGTGCCGGACAGTGAGACCGCAGTGTCTCCGGTGCCGGCCAGCACGCCCGGCTGCTTGAGCGTCGCGGACTTGTAGGTCGCGGGCCCAGCACCCCAGCCGAGGTCGGCTGCCTGGCTGCCGCTGGCCTCACCGAGCCGCCAGTAGCCGATCGGGTCGGAGTTCAGCACAGCGCTGCGATACAGCGATCCGTCGGTGTAGTCGAAGGAGACGCAGTTGGGCGCCTGCACCGGCGAGCACACCTGCTTGAGCTGGTCGCCCTCATACACGTAGGTCCAGGTCAGCGCCCTACCGTCGACGGGCTGGGTGGACACGCTCGCCACGTGGGCGCCGTTCCAGGTGAAGGACAGCGACCGGCCGCCCGGGCTGGTCACGCTGGTGAGCTTGCCGCTGTCGTCGTAGGCGAACTGCTGAGCACGGCCGAGATTGTCAGTGATCGTCGTCAGTTTGCCCAAGGTGTCGAACAGGTAGGTGGTGGAGGACTTGTCCATCAGCCGCCACCCGGACGGCTCCTTCACGCACTGCTGTACCTGGCAGACGTCCCTGAATGTCTGCACCAGCGTCGCGTACATGCCCGGCGGCGGTTGATAGCTGCCGTCTCCCTTGGCCGCGAAGCGCACGTGCCGCCCATCTGGGTGGGTCAGCAGCAGGGTCGGTACCGCTGCCACCGTCTCGGGCTGGATCTTCATGTCGAACCGGGTCGACCAGCCGGCCCCGAACATGCCGTCCTTGCGCGGGTCCATGCTGTTGTAGGAGCGCACGATTGACAACGGCGGCCCGGCCGCCGCCACCGTCGCGTCGGTGAAGGACGTGGTGTAGTTGCCGGGAAGCTGGTGGAACTCCTGGCCGTTCACGCCGGAGCTGGCCAGCTGAGAGGTGATGGCGGGCTGCCGGACGCCGGTGGTGAACGACAGCGCGGGCGTGGTGGTGGTCAGCGAGTAGGCGCTGTCCAGCGCCGCGATCGTCCACCAGTACTCCTTGCCCCACACTAGCTTGTCCGCGGGCACCCGCCAGGTGTTGACGTTGCTGGCGAGCTGGCCCGAGGTGAAGCAGGCGGTCCCGGTCATGTCGGCGTTGTCGCACACCTTGAACGTGTACTTGATCGTCGAACCGCCGTTGTTGCTGCGCGCGTGCGAGACCAGCAGCGGCGTCAGCGAGTCCACCAGCATCTCATCGACCGGGAAGGCGTCCTCGACGGTCGGCGGGTAATACACCGGCTCCGGATCGGGATCCGGAGCCGGCGGGTCAGTGCACACCGGGCCGCGATTCCAGTAATCCCGCAGAATTCCCGCCCCTTCGGGCGTGATCTCATAATACGTCGAACCCGGCGCCTGAAAGGCCGGGACCGATACACGTGCGGTCCAGATGTACCTCGTCCCGCCACTACTGCCGTACGCGACCTGCGACCCCCAGGAGTAACTGTTCGATGAAACGTAAGCAGGGTACGACGAGCAATACACGTCGGCTAACGATTGAGCGTCGGAGGATTTCGCTGACGTGGACGGCTGGGCTTCCACGTCGAACCGGCCCTCGGGCCGCAATACGCCCTTACGCTGACGCGGGTCCTGCTTGGAAGGCTCGTTCTTCGCACTACTGGTCGTGGCATCCGCATCGACCAGCGGCGGCAACGCACCAGTTGACCCCCACTGCTGGTCCGGTGTATCTGGAACGCCCTGCCCATCAGTAAAAGTCCCACCAGCTGCAGCTTGGGCCTGCAAGGCGGATACGAACGTAAGGCCAGGGAGCAGCGCCAAGGGCGCGAGAACGCGCCAGCCATTCCGAATTAAAGCAGCAGAAAACTGTCCATGACGCATGTAGTCATACTCCGAACCAACGAGGGCGCCCCTATGGGAACGCCAGACGTTGCTCCCCCCCATCCGGCGCGGAACTTGTTCTTTGTCACGGAAGGCTCAGAGCGGCGCTAAACAGGGCAGAGCGTATCTTCGTGTCGATTCATTCCGCAAGATCTTGTTCTGGCGCGCAAGGCTCACAAAGAGTAACAATGCATTCTTTTGGTATTTTTAGAGAGAAATACCGTAGCGGTGCGACCTATATTTCATCTACACATGGAGCACGGCACCCGACGACTGCACCTCGCCGGAGTAACCGCCCACCCGACCGGGGCATGGACCGTGCAGCAGGCCCCCAACCTGGCAATGGACGTGAGTGACCGCATCGCCAGGCTGCGATTCCTGATCCACGACCGGGATCCGCTCTTCACCTCCACCTTCAGGCAGGTTTTCGAAGCCGAAGGGCTGCAGATCATCACAACGCTGTCGCGGACGCCGAGGATGAACGCCATCTGCGAGCGCGTCATCGGCACCCTGCGCCGTGAACTCCTGGACCGGATCCTGATCCTCAACGAACGCTACCTGGCCCTCGTGCTCCAGGAGTACCTGATCCACTACAACCGGCACCGGCCGCACCAATCCCGGCAGCAACCCCCTGGACCTCACAACGCCCACCCACGACGTGACCGACCTCAACGATCAGCGAACCGTCCATCGAAAACCCGTCGTAGCCGGCATGATCAGCGAATACCACCACGCCGCTTAACCACAGCTCAGGACAAGTAACTCAATATTCGAGCGGCACACGCACCGAGCCCGGCCGGGCCACTTCATTCGACGTTGCGTCGCGGCCCCCGGAATGGGATCCGCGCTCCAACCACGCCAGCGCCATCCACGGACGAGGGTCATGGTGCTCGGCGGGCGCTCCAACCTGTACACCACTCCCTGCATGCTGCTCCGACCGCCCGACAAGACCGACTTTGCGGCATCCTCCTCGATGACCTGCTGGCGCTGGCCGATCCGCGCGAGCCCGCCACCCGCACCCAGATCGCCGACCTGATCAAGCGCACGCTGGCCGAGACCGACACGCTCCCGACGCTGGAGACGGTCCGCCGCAAGATCAAGACCGGGCAGCATCTGACCCAGGAGATCACCGTCGAGCAGTGGCTGACCGAGTTCCTGCACCGCAAGCGGAGGATCGAGGAGACCACCCGCCGCTCCTACGAAAGCCACATCCGCCTCTACCTCACCCCATACCTGGGACGGCTCAGGTTGGATCAGCTCAAGGTCAGCGACATCGCGTTGATGTTCGAGCGGATCGAGGAGTTCAACGACACCATCGCCGAACGCCGCACCGACCCCGACCCGCAGGTGCGCCAGAGCGTCAAGTTCCGGCGGCCGATCAGCATCGCCACCATGCACCGCATCCGCGCCACTCTCCGCCACGCGCTAAACATGGCCATGCGCCAGGACCGGCTGGTCGACTTCAACCCCGCCGCCGTGCTGGAGATGCCCGCCCATGTCCGGCCCAAGCCATTGGTGTGGACCGAGGACCGGGTCCACGCCTGGCAGCAGGACTTCCGCACCTACCGGCAGGCGGAGAAGCAGCGCCGGGGCGGGCGGCGGGTCGATCCCCTCGACGCCTACACCAGCGCTCCCCGCCCCTCCCCTGTCATGGTGTGGACGCCCGCACAGACACGTGTGTTCCTCGACCATGCCCGCCGCCACCGCCTGTTCGCCCTGTATCAGCTGATCGCGCTGCGCGGGCTACGCCGGGGCGAGGCATGCGGGCTGCGGTGGAAGGAGGTCGATCTCAACGGCCACAGTCTGACGGTGAACTGGCAGCTGGTGCAGCTGGCCTGGCAGGTCCACGAAGGCACACCGAAGACCGACGCCTCGGTACGCACCATCGCCCTGGACAGCGACACCGTCCAAGTGCTGCGCGCCCACCGGCAGCAGCAACTGCAGGAACGCTTGGCCATGGGGGAGGCGTGGATCGACACCGGGTTCGTGTTCACCCAGCCCGACGGCAACCGCCTGCACCCCCAGCACGTCTCTGATCAGTTCCTGAGGCTGGCCTACCTGGCCGGCCTGCCACCCATCCGGCTGCACGACCTCCGCCATGGCGCGGCCTCGCTGATGCTGGCGGCCGGGGTGGAGATGAAGGTGGTGCAGGAAACACTGGGCCACACCTCCAGCGCGTTCACCGCCGACACCTACACCTCCGTCTACCCACAGGTGGCCACCGCAGCGGCCGAGAAGACCGCGGCCCTGCTGTTCGGCAAGGAAGAGCAGACCGAGACCGGGAGAGTCGTCTCGTTGAGGAGCTGACAGTCGGATTAAGCATCCGGCCCCGCGTTCGCCGCCTGCTCGCGGCGAGGCGGGGCCGCTGCTCTTGCCGCACAGGCTCGGGGATGGCGGATGATCATGGTGTGCAGGGTTGGTGCAACCGAGCACGCACGGAGCACGCAACCGCTAGACGAAAATTCTAGAACGCATCCGACGCCACATAACCGCAGGTCAGGCCATGATCAAAGCGCGCCCTGCAGGATTCGAACCTGCGACCGTCGGATTAGAAGCAAGATCTTTTAGTGCCGCGTGATACCGCTTGATGGTAGTTCATGCCGCCTCCGCATACTTCGCGTGTCAGTCGGTGCCGGGCCCTGACGGTACGTGACAGGGCGTACGAGCACGCACCGAGCACGCCGGACAACCTGTTGATCATTTCATCGTGGCTGTCCAGACTCATCGCGCACTTCAGACCACAGGTAGAGATGCCGCCACTGTGCTCGGCGCGTGCTCGCACGCCCGAACGTGCCCTCCGGGCGCCCTGCGGAGAGGTCAACCCGCGCTGAGGAGCGTCAGGCCCTCCGTTCAGACCCGCCACGAGCACGCCGAACTCTTCTGGCCGCGGATGCCCTATCCACAGTTGCGCTACCACGAGCGAAGACGGCAAGTCGGACGATTGAGCAGGCCAGCCGTTGAGCATCACGTAAGGCGATACCTCTGTCCAGCCACAACACAGCAAGTGATGCGCCGCGCGCTGGCACCAATGTTCGCCCTGACCACCCGTCCCTGCCGGCTTCTCCAAGGCTCCCCCTCGTACGCCGCCCCGCCGAGGCACGCTCGAACAGACCACCTCTCATCGCCGCCGTGCTTGTGCGCCGCTTCTGGCCGAACGACGGCGTCGGGCCGGCGCCCTGGCGTGATGAGACAGAGATCAATGACTGCGATGATCGACGCATGAAGCGCATGAGCGTCGCGCTGGTCGTGGCCGGCCTGCTGAGCGTGACGATTCCGGGCGGCGCCGTGCACGCGGCTTCCGCATCGGAGTCTCTCGACTCCGTCGTGCAGGCGATCAAAAAGCAGTTCGCGAAGAAGAGCACCGTGCGCTTCTCCGTCAGGCGGCGCGGCGGCCCTCCCCTCTCGGAGGATCTCAGAATCTCCGGCGCGTACCGCTTCAACGCTTCGGGTATGTACGCCGCCGACCTCACCGAGATCTCCCGCGAGAGGGCAGCGACGGGACGGTCCCGGGAGATCACCATAGGCCGAGAGTTCTACTCGCAAGGCTACGTGCGTTCCGACGAGGGCAAGTACACCTGGAAGTCGCCGCAGACGCTGGGGAAGTGGACCTACGGGCGAAACTTCGCCGGGGTCGTCTGGGGCAAGGATCTTGTCAACGGGATCAACCCGGGATTCCTCGAACTGGTCGCCTCCTACGGCGCGACCAGCGCCGACGGCGGAACCTTCGAGGGAGTGAGGACGACCATCCACACCGGCACCGTGACGGTTACCAAGTTGACGGAGAGGCAGGCCGGCATCTCCTTCGACACCGAGGAGGAGGGGGTGCACGGCGGGCAGATCACCTGGAGACTCTGGACGGGCCCGGACAACCTGCCAAGACGCTTCCACGCCGTCATGAAGTTCACCTGGCCGGAGGGCGACGAGGCGGGAACGGCGACGATGAACATCGTCTATCGAGGATGGGGAACCCCCGTCAAGATCACCGCCCCGCCCAAGCGTCTCATCTCCGATGATTGGTGATGAACGGCCTGCAGGACAACACGGCATTCGGGTTCTCACAGCAAGGTGTCCCTGCACAGCAGGCGGCGAACGATGAGCCAGGCGACAACCATGACACCTGGCGCACACAGATAGCAGACGGCCGGTACAAACCGGAAGCTTGACTTCATGCGACTACGCCTGACTCTCATCGGGTTCAGGTGCCGGCAGCCGGGTGCCCGTGTTAGCGACAATTTCGTCGAGTTTCGCCCCTGCAAGACGGGTGTCACTGAGGTCGACGTCACGCAGATCAGCCTTGCTCAGGTCAGCCCCGCGGAAGTCCGCTCCACGTAGGACAGCTTCACGCATGTGAGCCCCTTGCAGGTGTGCCCCCGCAAGCCGAGCCTCAGCCAAATTCGCTCTTTCGAGATTCGCTTGCCGAAGATCGACGTCTGTCAGATCGGCACCGCGAAGTGAGATTCGCCTGAGCCACGCACGATTCAAAGTCGCATGACGCAAACTGATATGGTCCAGGGTTCCGCTCAGTTGGATGCGCCGCAGGTCGACTCGGGACAGGTACTTGTCGCCGCCGTCAGCATGGTCAGGCAGACGGGCGAGAATGTGCATGGCGATCTGCACGTCTGGAGCACGGCTCGACAGTGCGCCTGCCGAAAACTACACCCACCCAGTTCAAGCGGCATGTGAGTACTCGTGGAGGACTCCGCCGAGTCGGTCCTGTCTGCGGACGCTCAGCTCAGCGATTCGCGTCGGATCCGTGATCGGGGCCGGGACGGTACGTAGCGGGGCAGCTTGGTCCAGGGCTTGGTGGGCGCGGTGCTGGTTGTAGAACCGCTCGTACTCATTCAGGGCGTGGCGCAAGTGGCGCTCGTTCCACAGCAGGCAGCGGTCGAGCAGCTCACAGCGGCACGACTGCACCCACCTTTCCATGACCGCGTTCATACGCGGCACGCTGACACCAGTAAGCACGGTCCGGATACCGGCCTCGGCCAAGATTTCCTCCATGAGGGTGGGGAACTTCCCGTCTCGGTCGCGGATCAGGTAGCGGGCCCGGCAGCCGGCCCCTTCCAGGTCCATCACGAGATTCTTCATCGCCTGGACGACCCAGCTTGCGGTCGGATGGGCGGTGGTGCCCAGCACCCGGACGCGCCGGCTGGCGTGCTCGATGACGGCCAGGATGTACTGGCGCTGCCCGGTGAGGGTGACGGTCTCGATGAAGTCGCAGGCCAGCAGCGC
>NZ_JBFAOV010000067.1:0-26286 GCF_040675375.1 Nonomuraea sp. NPDC049607 | reverse complement strand
TATCTGGCACAACGATCACACCGGCCAGCCGGTCAAGAGGTCACTCACTCGCTACGACCACTGATCACCCGGACCCCTTGGACTCAACCATCTAGGCGAGGAACTCGCGTTCGACCTGAGGATCGACCCGGCCGCCGGCCGAATCCGCTACCTGGCCGGGACGCTCAACAGTTCCATCTTCTCGACACTGAACACCGTCCGCACTCTCCGACTCAACGCCGTCTTCGACAGCGACTGGGGAGGCGGCCTGGCCATCAGCGCGACCTTCAGCCCCGACGGCCGCCGCCTTGCCACCATGTACGACAACCGCGTGGAGGTACGCGACGGCACCAGCGGGCAGCGCCTACCCGGCCCGCCGCCACTGCGCTGCTCGGCAACCATCACAGGCACGTCCGGATGCTGGGCGATCGCCGCCTTCCGACGCGACGGCCGGGTCCTGGCCTACAGCAACATGCTTCAAGCCCCGCTGCGCAGGGCATGGATGTGGGACCTTGACAGCCGGCGCGTCAGCGCGACCTCGCCTCCCCTGAGATTGGGAGGAGGTGGCCTCGCCTTCGCGGGCCCCGGCCTGCTGGTCACCACATCCACCGGCGATGTCCTCCGGGCCCAAATGACCACCGTCTGGGATCCGGCCAAGGGCCGCATTGCCGCGACCGTGCCTGTCATCGGCGGCCGCCTCGCCGTCGATCCCACCGAGCGTCTGCTGGTCAGTTCGAAGGGGCACGTCGCCGATCTCACCCCGACGGGAGTGCCAGTCCGCCGCGCGGGCGGAATCGGTGTGGCCAACGCGCTGGCCTTCAGCCCGGACGGACGCTACCTCGCCGTCGGCAAGGGGAGCGGGCAGACCGCGCTGTGGGACGGCAAAGCGCAACGCTACCTCGGCACGCTCACTTCCACGGCCTCGGCCGCGGAAGTGAGCGCCCTCGCCTTCTCCCCGGATGCGCGGGTGCTCGCCGTCGGGATGACCAACGGCGCGATTCAGCTGTGGGACACCGATACCCGGCAACCCATCGGAGCACCCGTCATGACTCCCGGCAGCATGGTCTTGGCCATGACCCTGCGCGACAACGCCCTGTACGTATCGGCCGGGCGCATCCCTTACCAGCGATTCGACCTCACTCCGGCGGCCGCAGCGGCCACCATCTGCCGACGAGCAGGCCAAGGCCTCACGCCGGAGAACTGGGCCACCTACTTTCCGGGCTACCCCTTCCAGTCCACCTGCGGCGACAACGCCACCCCTCCCGGAATTGCGCGACGAACGCTGAGATAGCGCTCTGCGAGGGGCGAAACTGGTGCTTCTGGAGTAGAGAAGACCGGGCCAAAGCGGCGTGATCGCGTTCAGAGCGGTCTGAGATAGTGATCCGTCCAAACCCAGGCTGCAGAGATTCACTACGGCTGCGGTCCTGTGATCTACCAGGCAGCGCGGTGAATCTCGCATGGACGCGAACGTCAGGCCCTGCTCAGTTCGGGCCGGACGTTCGGCGCGGTTGACGGATCTGATCTAGCCCACCAGGGGGCTGTTGGGGCACTTCCTGCGCGTCGGCCTCACCCGCGACGACCTGGCCGAGATGCTGGCCGACAACGACCCCGAAGAGCAGGAGAAACTGATCAAGTTCAACACGCTGCTGGCCAACTTGGTCGTCTTCCACAACGCCCTGGACATCTCCGACGTCGTGCGGCAGATGGTGGCCGAGGGCTGGCGGATCATCGCCGACCGGCTCGGCCAGATCGCCCCCTACCTGCGAGCCCATATCAGCCGCTTCGGCGCGTACGCCACCGACGAGCTGCGCCATCGGCCAGACCTGTTCGACCCCTTGCTCAAAGAGGTCGACTTCACCGACGTCGAGCTGGCTGCTTGATCTAGAGGGCGCTGATGCCCAGTGCCGGGAGCGCTCGGTTGAGCATTAGTGAAATCAGCGAAGTACATGCCAAGCCTTGGGACGTGGAGTCTGAGGTCGGCAGCCAGAGGACCCCGATCCCAGCTCGGAGTTCTGCTCAAGGGGCCCTCTTCAGCTCGCGTCAGCGGCTGCACACTGTCTTCGCGCCATCTGCGTCAGGTGTCACTCGTGTCCGGGCGTGCTGCTGTGTTACAGGTGACCGTGCAGGAAGGCATGGACGCCCGCGGTGACCGTCTCGGTGATCTTCTCGGCGGACAGGGTGGTGTGCGGCGCCGGCAACCCGGCTGAGATCAGCAGGAGCAGGTGTAGCGCCGCGCGGTCGGGGTCGTCGATGCGGAGCATCCCTTGGTTCGCCAACTGCCGCAGGTGGGCGGCCAGTTCGCGGCGGACCCGCCGTGGTCCGGTCTCCTGCCAGGTGTCGATGGCTTCCTGAGGGATGTGGTCCGCTTCGGCGTTGATCTGTCTGACCAGGGAGAAATGGGCGGCGCTGTCGGGCCTCGGTGTCACCCAGTCCCGCCCGAACTCGATGAGGTCGCTCTCCACGTCGGTGACCTTGCGCAGGTGGCGGTCGATGATCGCGATCTGGATGTCGGCGGCCTGTTTGGCGCTTTCTTGAATCACGACGCCGAACAGCTCGGCTTTGTCGGTGAAGTGGTTGTAAATGGTCCGGGTCGACACCCCCGCTTCAGACGAGATCGCGTCCACGCTGGAACGGGTGTAGCCGTCGCGGGCGAAAACCGTCAGGGCTCCGTCCAGGATCGCCTGCCGCTTGCCGGTCGGCCCTCGGCGAGGGCGGGGTGTCGTGCTGTCGTCCGTGGTCATCTGGGGTCCTCCAACCGTTTTGCATTGATCGTTTTACTTTTTGCCATGCACGTTGTACTTTACCTCACGCCCCACCCAGGCGGCACCTTGTGAGGAGAACCACGCATGATCAAGATCGCCATTGTCATCGGCAGCACCCGTCCGCGCCGCCGGACCGCCGTAGCGGCCCGCTGGGTCGCCGATGTCGCCGCCCGGCACCCCGCCGTCACCTCGGGAGAGGTCGCCTTCGAGGTCGTCGACCTGGTCGAATACGGCCTGTCGATACTGGATGAGCCGCTGGCCGCCCTGTTCGGCGACTACCACCATCCGCACACCAACCGGTGGGCCGAGACCATCGCCTCCTTCGACGGGTTCGTGTTCGTCACCCCCGAGTACAACCACTCGGCCCCGGCCGCGCTGAAGAACGCCATCGACTTCCTGTTCGCCGAGTGGAACAACAAGGCCGCCGGGTTCGTCAGCCACGGCGTCCACGGCGGCGTGCGCGCCGTGGAACATCTGCGGCAGATCATGACCGAACTCCAGGTCGCCAACGTGCGCACCCAGGTCGCGCTGTCGGCCTTCACCGATTTCGAGATCACCGATCCGGCCGAGCCCGGCACCATCGCCCCCGGCCCGCACCAGGAGCCGACCCTGAACGAGTTGCTCGACGAGGTCATCGCCTGGTCCCGAGCGCTGCAGCCGCTGCGCCAGGAAAAGGCGGTGGGCGCATGAGCATGCGATACCGGCTGCTTGGCCGTACCGGACTGCGGGTCTCGGAGGTCTTCCTCGGCGCGATGACCTTCGGCGAGGAAGAGCTCGGCGCCTCGCCCCAGGAGGCCCGCCGCATCCTGGACCTGTACGGCGAGGTCGGCGGCAACCTCATCGACACCGCGAACTTCTACTCGGGCGGGCGCAGCGAGACCATCCTCGGCGAATTGCTGACCGGCCGCCGCGACCGGTTCGTCCTGGCCAGCAAGTACACCGTCTCACGCGACGGCAGTGATCCCAACGCCGCGGGCAGTCACCGCAAGAACCTCACCCTGTCCCTGGAAGCCAGCCTGCGCCGGCTGCGTACCGACTATCTCGACCTGTACTGGGTCCATCTGTGGGACCGGCACACCCCGATCCAGGAGACCATGCGGGCGCTGGACGACACCGTCCGCGCCGGGAAGATCCTCCATATCGGCATGTCCGACGCGCCTGCCTGGGTTATCGCGCAGGCCAACACCCTGGCCGAGTGGCGCGGCTGGACCCCGTTCGCGGCCCTGCAGGCTCCTTACAGCCTGCTCAACCGGGACATCGAACGAGAACTGCTGCCCATGGCCCAGACGCTCGACCTGACGGTCGCCGCCTGGGGACCGCTTGCCCACGGCGTCCTGTCGGGCAAGTTCACCTTCGCCGGCGGGCCGCAAGCCAGCACCCGGGTCAGCCCGCGCTCCCTCGGAGCCCGCGAGCACGCCGTCGCCCAGGCGGTGCGGGAGGTCGCAGACGAGATCGGCGCCACCTCCGCGCAGGTGGCCATCGCCTGGACCCGGGCGCGATCAGCCGCCGTGCACCCGATCCTGGGCGCCAGAAGCGCAGCGCAACTCCAAGACACCCTCGGCGCCCTGGACCTCACCCTGCCCGACCACGCCGTACGACGCCTGGAGGCGGCCACCGACTTCACCCTCGGCTTTCCCGGCGACTTCCTCGCCCAGACCGACCAGGCGGTGTTCGGCGAGGCCTCGGCCAGGCTCGATGGAAGACCCCTGCCATGAGCGAAGAACGCGGGCCCGCGGCCGCCGCCCATCGGCGTCCGGGCCGTCCTGGAGCGCAATGTGACGATCTTCTGGAAAGTCTGCGTGCCGGTCCGGCCGGGTTGGCGCGAGGTCGTCCAGGTCGCCGACTCCTGCTTGGCAAGCGCATGCGGAGGTCAGGCGCAGTTGCCTGACCTCCAGCTCGCCGGATGGACTGCGCCGGGTCCGCCGCACACTGGCCGCGGATCTGGGCCGTCCAGGGGTGCGAGACCGCCGAACATAGAGTCTGTGCCGGCCTCCACACCCAGTTCCTCCGAGCGGTTGGGGTGCGGCTCTGAGCTGGTCACTGTGTCAGCGTCTGGGCGGGTGGATCGGGGTGTCGCGAAGCTCCTTGCGGGAGGTGACGCCCAGTTTGGCGAAAACCTTGCGCAGGTGCCACTCGACGGTGCGGGCGCTGAGATAGAGCTCGGCGCCGATCTCCGCGTTCGTACGGCCGTCCTGGGCGAGGCGGGCGATGTGCTCCTCCTGCGGTGTCAGGTCGTCCACGGTGTCGGCGGTGCGTTTGCGGACCTTCTCGCCGGTGGCCAGGAGTTCGTGGCGGGCGCGTTCGGCGAAGCCGTCGGCGCGCATGTCGACGAACGCCTCGAACGCCGGCTTCAGGTGGTGGCGGGCGTCGATGCGGCGGCGCTCGCGGCGCAGCCACTCGCCGTACAGCAGCTGTGTCCTGGCCAGCTCGAAGGAGAGCCGGGTACGGCTGAGCCGTTCGACGGCCTCGGCGTAGTACCGGTCGGCCTCGTCTGTGTGGCTGACGAGGGCTCGTGAACGGACCTCCAGGCCACGCGCCCAGTTCTGGTCGGCGTTCTCCGTGAAGGCCGTGAGGCGGGCGAGCGCGGTGTGCGCGAGCGCGGCCTCGCCGCTGCGCGCGGCGGCTTCGACCAGGTCGGGAAGGGCTTGGGCGGTGAAGGGGCCGAGGTTGCCGCTCGCGGCTCGTACGGCGGCGGCCATCGCCTCGGCGTAGTGCCCGAGTCCCAGGTGCAGCAGAGCGGTGGCCCGGTCGGTGAAGTAGAGACCGAGCCCTTCACCGCGTTCGGTGGCCTCTCTGGCCGCCTCCACGATGAGCGGCAGTGCCTGGTCCGCGTGCCCCTGGTAGGCGAGCAGGAACAACTCACCGTAGGAAGCCCGGCGCGTGCCGGTGACGTGCTTGACGGTCGACTCCTCCAAGCCCAGCTCCCGGGCCTGCCGCAGGTCGCCGCGCCACAGCGCGATGACCCGCCGTACGTTGAGCGCGTTGGCGAGCGGCGCGAGCGCGCCGTCGGCGCGGGCGAGTTCGATGTGCCGGGCGTTGGCCGCCTCCCAGCGCTCGTAGTCCCAGAGCGTCAGGGCCGCGTTGGCGACCAGCACGCCGCAGTCCAGCCACAGGGTGGCCGGTACGTCGTGGTCGAGGAAACCCATGACGGCTTCGCGCAACGGCGGACGACTCGCCGAAGGCCCGTCGGTGATGAGGGCCGCCAGGCCGTCCAGCAAGTGATCGGCCGCGCTCTCGGCTCCAGGCGGCGCCTGGCGGGCGGCGGCGCAGACGGCGGCCAGGTCGCTGCCGGGGTGGGCGAGGCCACCCGCGACGAGGGCCGCGCTCCACGCGTCGAGGTAGGTGCGCCGAGCGAGCCGGGCGTCCAGGGGTTCGAGCCGCCTGGCGGCCCGAAGCAGTACGGCGGGCGCTTGCCTGCCGGAATGGGCGGCTCGGTCGGTGCGGCCGCGGATCAGGTCGATCCTGGCGCTTTGCAGGTCGTCGGCGGGCAGGCCTTCGGCTCGGGCGAGCAGGCCGAGCGCGGCGGAGAAGGCTCCCGCGTCAAGGCTGGCCTGTGCGGCGGCCAGCGTGCGCTCGACCTGGAGCCAGGGGTCGGTGGTGAGTTCTGCCGCGCAGCGCAGCAGGGCAGCTGCGGCGGCCATCCCGCCGCGAGTGCGGGCGTCCTGCGCGGCTTCGGCGAGGTCGGTGGCGAGCGGGTCGTCGGGGGCTTCAGCCGCCGCCGCCAAGTGCCACAGCCGTCGCTGCCGGTCGGTCTCACGGTCCAGGGCGGCGGCGAGCGCCTGGTGCGCGGCCCGTCGTTCCCCTGCGGTGCCGGCGGCGTAGGCGGCCGAGCGGATCAGCGGGTGCCGGAACAGGACGCCGCTTCCGATCTCGACGAGCTGAGCCTCCTGCGCCGGGGCCACCGCGTGTGGTCCGAGGCCGAGTTCGTGGGCGACGCGCCAGAGCAGGGTGGCGTCGCCGGTCGGGTCGGCGGCGGCGAGCAGGAGCAGGAGGCGGGCCGGTTCCGGCAGCGCATGGATGCGGCGCTCGTAGCGGTCCTGGAGGGCGTCGGCGCCGGTGGCCGGGAGGGCGAAGCCGCCGAGGAGTTCTGCCCGGCCGCTGCGGGACAGTTCCAGCAGGGCCAGGGGGTTGCCGCGGGTCTCGGCCACGATGCGGTCGAGCACGCGGCTGTCCAGCCGTCCAGGGGTGGCCGCGGCCAGTAGCTCACGCGCGTCGGCTTCAGCCAGGCCGTCCACGGTCAGGGAAGGCAGCCCGGCCAGCAGCGTGTCCTGGTTCGGCTCTCTGACGGCGAAGACCAGAAGCACCGCCTCGCCGAGCAGTCGCCTGGCGACGAAGCCGAGCACCTGCCTGGAGGCGGCGTCGAGCCACTGGGCGTCGTCGACGAGGCAGACGAGCGGCTGCTCGGTGGCCGCCTCGGCGAGCAGCCCCAGCACCGCGAGACCGAGAACCATCCGGTCGGGGACTGCTCCGGCCGCGTATCCGAAGGTCACCTTCAGCGCCTGCCGCTGCGGCTCCGGAAGGGTGGAGGAGGCGGCGAGCATCGGGGCGCAGAGCTGGTGGAGTGCGGCGAATGGCAGCTCAAGCTCGGACTCGACGCCGGTGAGCCGGACGATCCTGCAGTGGTCGGCCTGGCTTTCGAGGTGGTGCAGCAGCGTGGTCTTGCCCGTGCCCGCCTCGCCGCGCAGGACCAGCGCGGCGCTCTGGCCCTGTCTGACCCGGCGCAGCGCCTGATCCAGCTGTTCGCGTTCGGTTCGGCGTCCGTGGAGGATCGGCGCTGCTGCCACACCCCGAGTCTAGGGATCATTTCGCCCGGCTGGCATGGGCCTGTCCTCATCGAGGCAGCGGGCCGCCGTGCTGCTCGGCGACGAGGTAGGCCGCGTACCAGTCCGGCCAGTTCTCGTCGAAGGCGCCGCCGTTGCGCGCCTCATGCTCGCCGTGTGCGGTCGCGGCCCTCCCGAGCGCGCCGGCCAGGTCATGCTCCGTCGTGTAGGTGGTGGCGTCGCCCTCCATCCGTCCGGGCAGGCGGGTGGTGACTTCCTGGATCAGGTAGGCGTTGCCGTCCAGATCGTGGAAGGTCGCGAAGGAGCCGTAGCTGGCCTGCTCTGGCGCCGGTCCGTCGGCCTGGCCGCCGGGGACCTGGCCGAACTGGGCGCCGGGCGCGTCCGGGTGGAAGACCTCGCTGACGTCGGCGCCGAGGGCCACGAGCTGTTCGCGGGCGGCGGCGATGTCGGAGACGACCAGGTAGACGCCTTCGGCGGTGCCGGGCTTCTGGCCGGTGATCAGAGTGCCGAACTGGATGGAGGCGGGCGATCCCGGCGGGGTGACCTGGACGACGCGGAAGCCGTTGTCGAAGGCGAAGTCGGCGTCCAGCCGCCAGCCCAGGTCCTGGTAGAACTTCTTGGAACGGTCGACGTCGGATACGGGGATGACGACGGCTTCGACCTTGAGGTCCGTCCGCTTCATAATGTTCACCTTCCGGTTTCCGTGGGCTGGTGGCGGTCCCACCAGTCCAGGACGAGGGAGGCGTAGGCCTTCGGGGCTTCCTCCCAGGCGAAGTGCCCGGCGTCGACGACGTCGAGCGTGCTGTTGGGCAGCCGGGTGGCGAGGAACTCGCCGTGGGCGCGCGGGACGACCAGGTCCTTCGCGGGGGCGATGATCCGGACCGGGGTGCGGATGGCCGGGAGCAGCGGTTCGAGGGCGTCGAGCTCGGTCGGGTAGGTGCGGACGTACTGCATCGATTCGGCGAAGCGGAGCCCGGCGTAGGAGGCGGTGTAGTCCTCGCGCACGTGCTCGGGCAGCGGCGTGGCCGGGTAGATGTTGTCCAGGGTCATTCGCATGATCTCGGGGGCGTTGCGCTCGTACCAGGTCAGGTCGGGGTCACGGACCCAGGCGGCGAGCGGTTCGCCGATCTCCAGGCTTGCGGAGGCGGCTCCGCCGCCGATGACGAGGCTGTGGAAGCGCTCGGGCCGGCTGGCCGCCGCGAACAGCGAGGCGCTGGTGCCCACGTCCGGCCCGACGACGTGAGTCTGGTCGAGCCCGAGGGCGTCCATGAGCCGGAGCATGAAGGCGCCGGTGGCGCGTGGGGTGAGGACGTCCGGGCGACCCTGCGAACGGCCGAACCCGGGCAGGTCGACGGCAACCAGGTGGACGCCGCCCGCCAGTTCCTCCCACATCGGCTCGAAGGCGTACAGGCTCTCAGGCCATGGGCTGAGGAGCAGCGCGTGGGGACCGCCCGGCTCAGTCTCGGCGTAGCGGACGGTGAGCCCGTCCACGGTGATGGTCTTGGTGGTGATCATGTCTTCCTCCTTCATGAACGCCCTCAGCTTGGTCCGGGCGGCGCTCCCGTCGCACCAGGGACGAGCCCTGGCCTACGGCCCAGGGGCGAACACGGGTGCGACGCGACGGGGAGGTACTGCATGGTCATAGGACAAGACAGACCCACAGGAAAGGGACAAGGTCATGGAGTGCGATGTCGTAGTGATCGGCTTGGGCCCCGGCGGCGAGCACGTGGCCGGGAGCCTGGCCAAGGCCGGCCTGTCGGTCGTCGGCGTGGACGAGCGCTTAGTGGGTGGCGAATGCCCGTACTTCGGGTGCGTTCCCAGCAAGATGATGATCGCCGCGGCCGACAAGCTCCGCACGGCCCGGCACGCCAAGACGGCGAGCGTCCACCCCGACTGGAGACCGGTCGCCGACCGCATCCGCGACGAGGCCACCGACGACTGGAACGACCAGATCGCCGTCGACCGGCTGGTCGCCGCCGGGGCCGTCTTCGCGCGCGGCCGTGGCCGTATCACCGGGCCCCGTACGGTCACCGTCACCGCGGCCGACGGGTCGACGACGTCCTACACGGCCCGGCGCGGCATCGTGCTCAACACCGGCACATCGCCGTCCGCGCCGCCGATCCCGGGCCTGGCCGGCACCCCGTACTGGACCAACAGGGACGTCGTCCGGCTCACCGAACTGCCCGCCTCCCTGGCCATTCTCGGCGGCGGCGCGATCGGCAGCGAACTCGCCCAGGCCCTGGCCGCCTTCGGGGTCGAGGTGACGGTGATCGAGGCCTCCGATCGGCTGCTCGCCGTGGAGGAGCCCGAGGCGTCCGCCGTGGTCGCGGCGGCCTTCGCCGCCGACCGCATCACCGTGCGTACGTCGGCGCGAGCCGAACGCGTCGAGCACGACGGCGACCGCTTCAGCATCCACCTCGACGATGACGTGGTCATCGCGGAACGCCTGCTGGTCGCCGCTGGCCGACGCAACAACCTGAGCGATCTCGGCCTGGAGCACGTCGGGCTGGACCCGCAGGCCCGCGTCCTGGACCCCGACGAGCGGATGCGCGTCGCCGACGGCGTCTGGGCCATCGGCGACATCACCGGCAAGGGCGCCTTCACGCACATGTCGATGTACCAGGCCGACCTCGTCATCCGCGACTTGACCGGTGCCGACGGCCCTTGGGCCGACTACCGGGCCGTCGGCCGTGTCACCTTCACCGCGCCCGAGGTCGGCTCCGTCGGCCTCACCGAGGCAGCGGCCCGCGAACGCGGCGTCGACGTCAGGACGGCGACCGGCGACCTGGGCACGCGCGGCTGGATCGCCGGCGAGAGCGGCCCGATCAAACTCGTGGCCGACGTGGAGCGGGGTGTGCTGATCGGCGGGACCGTCGTCGGCAGCATGGGTGGCGAGGTGTTATCCGCCCTCGTTACCGCGATCCACGCGCAGGTCCCGATCGCGACGCTGGCGGAGATGCACTTCGCGTACCCGACCTTCCACCGCGCCCTCCAGCCGGTGCTGCGCGGCCTGCTGTGAGAGAGATCGATGAACGGTGGATCTCCAGGTCGGCCGAGTGACCGGAGCTCCGCCGGACGTTCGCAGGCAACATGAATACCTGCCCGTATCCGGCCTCCCTCGCCGAACGTGGCGATCTGAGATCAGCTGAGAGAGCGGGCGGCGTTCTGGATGATGCGGTGACCAAGGATGACTGACTGATCATCGGGACGTGAGAGGCGGTGGTCTCGTACCCGTGGACTTGGCATGCTTGTACATGGAGAGCTCCAGCTTGAGCGAGCTGGCCTTGTCCTGGACGGCGACCAGCGTCCAGGAGGGTTCGGGAGGCCGTTGACGAACGTGTCACCAGCCCAAACGAGCACTCATTGCCGAGGTCAGGCCCTCTACTGGAGAGTCGGTTGCTGTCCTGAGCTGAGCTCTTGAAGGTCGGGGATGTTGTTCTAGCTTGATTGCAACCTTGGTGGCTGGTGAGGCCGGGCCAGATTCCTCAACAAGACGGCCCTTGGGTGATCATTCTCCTTGTCGAGGGAAGAAGATTCATGACCAAGGGCTGTCGTGACGACTAGTGTGCCTATCTATGTCCGGTTGATGCACGGGGGAGCTGACGCGGTTCCGGGCTGAGTTCTATGGCTGTCTGACGGCGCGGGCCGATGCGACATTCGGGCTGGCCGAGGCGGTGTTATGCAGTGATGCACCAGTGTGTTCGCTGGTGGAGTTGTCCCTGGTTGGTGAGTACCGTCGAGGCCATGGGGCGCTGTATGCGGCGTTGAATCGGGGCCGGCTCGACGTGGGGCGCCTGCGTCAGGCGTTGAGCACAGTGCCCTTGCCCAGAGCGGCAGACGGGTGGTTGGTGCTGGCAGTGGATGTGACTTGCCGGCTGCGGCCGGACGCGCACACCTCGCCGGAGCGGATCTTGTGCCACACCTATGGGCGGGGTAAGGACCAGCACATCATGATCCCGGGCTGGCAGTACTCGTTAGTGGTGGCGTTGGAGACGGGCCACGGCTCGTGGACGACACCGCTGGATGCGCTCCGGCTGGCGCCGGGAGATGATCTGGCCGCAGTGACCGCCGCCCAGCTGCGCGAGGTGCTCGAGCGGCTCATGGCTGCCGGGCATTGGCAGTGCGGTGACCCCGACATCCTGATCGTGGCCGATGCGGGTCATGACGGACCGCGCTTGGCATGGTTGTTGCGTGATCTGCCCATCCAGATCCCGGCCAGGATGCGTTCGGATCGGGTGCTGCGCTGGTCGGCCCCAGCGCGGGTGCCGGGGACCAACGGCCAGCTGCCGCGTCATGGGGTCGAGTTCGTCTTCGGTGACCTGGGCAGTTGGGACGAGCCTGACGTGGCCACCGAAGCTGAAACCCGCCTGTATGGGCGCGCCACCGCCTGGTCTTGGGATCGGCTGCACCCGCGGTTGACCCGCCGTGCGGCCTGGGTCGATTCGGCTGAGCTGCCGACGATCGAGGGCACCGTGATCCTTCTGGAGGTGGACCATCTGCCCAGCGGGGCGGTTCCGAAGCCGGTGTGGTCACGGACGGCGAAGTCGCGGTCGTCACCTGCGGGGCTCAAGGACTCCAGCTCGATCCAACATCTGCCCCGATAGAGCAAGAGGCCATAGATGGGTGATGATGTCAGGATGGCGCGCGCCAACCTGGCCGCAGCTGTCGGGTCTGATTTCGGGGAGTCGTCATGCGGGTAGCGGTGGTCACCTTCGACGGGTTCAACGAGTTGGACAGTTTCATCGCCTCGGCGCTGATCAACCGGTGCCGGGCCGACGGGCTGGAAGCGTTCATCACCACGCCGATGCCCGTCGTCACGTCGATGAACGGCGTTCCGGTGACCGGGCAGCGGCCGATCGAGTTCGTGACCGAGGCCGAGGTCGTGCTCATCGGGAGCGGGGTGAAGACCCGCGACGTGGTCGCCGACGATCGGCTGCTGTCCATGCTGCCGCTCGATCCCGGAAGGCAGCTCATCGGATCGCAGTGTTCCGGGGCGCTGGTGCTGGCGCGCCTGGGGTTGCTGGGCGGTATGCCGGTCTGCACTGACCGGACGAGTCGGCCGTTCGTCGAGGCGGAGAATGTCACGGTCCTGGATGTGCCCTTCCATGCCCAGGGAAACATCGCGACGGCTGGTGGGTGCCTTGCGTCGCAGTACCTTGCCACGTGGGTGATCACCCGCACACTCGGTGAGTCGGCGGCCCGTGCTGTGCTCGACTATGTCGCGCCGGTCGGAGAGAACGACGAGACGGTCGAGCGTGCTCTCGGGGTCGTCCACAGAGGAAGCGGGCTCACGTTGCGTTGATCTTCACAGGTCGCCGAGGCGGTCGCCCAGGTTGAGTTCGAGTGGCCCCCGCGTCTGCAGTCCCTGGGCGAAGAGGGTCTTCACCCTGGTTTGGGTGGCTTCTGCCGTGACCAAGTCTCGGAAGCGGATCGCGTCCGCGCGGAAGGCGTCGGCTGCGCGCAGGGCTGCGCCGTTTCTCGTTCCAGAGTGGGCCGCCGTCGCCCCGGCTGCGTCGTTCGATTTCATCGTTGAGCAGGCGACTACGGCGGCATTTATCCGCAATTTCCAGGCCGTCCGATATATGCCGAAATGTGGACGAGTGCCGTTTTCCGTGATCTCTTGACAGAGTGTCGCGGCGCGAACGGCGCCCGTTCGGAAACGGAGGCAGCATGGACCTGCACGAAGAAGCCCTTGACCTGGACGCGCTGGACGTCGCCACTGTGGAGCTTCCCGGCTCCGAGGTGCTCGTCGAGGCCGTGGCCATGGGCCTGGGCAACACCGAGATCGGTGCGTCGGGATGCACCTCGGGCAAGAGCTGGCTGATCTAGAAGAGCAGCGGAATCCGCATGGCGATCCGGCGTCGGCGCCCGGACATCGTGGTGGTCAGGGTCGCCGCCCTGCCCGCGGTCGTTCTTGACGATCTGCGGTGCGGCCGTACCTGGCAGACCGTCCAGGTGATTCTCAAGGAGCAGGCCGGGCTGGCGGCGGAAGGGCGCGAGCTGGCGCTCGCCCTGGAGCCGTGCATCGCGGACGTCCCTTCGGGGCGGGCGAGGTCCCGCCTGGTCGCCCTCCGCCGGGCGCTGTACAACGGACGCCGTCCTGCGGCGTTCGCCGGCTCGGCCGAGCTTCCGGCCGAGCTGGACCGGCGGGTCCGGCGGTGGCTGAAGACGTCGCGAGAGAACGAGCGGCTGCGGGCCGCGCTGCCCGCACTCCTGAAGGAGGAACGCCAGGACAGGCATCGCAACCTTCGTAAATGGGCCTCGGCCGACGTCTTCACCCACGGCCTGGTCCAGGCCAGCCCGTCGCTGGCCGAGGCGCTGCGGCGCTGGCTCGACTCGCCCGTACCCACGCCGTCCCGGCGGCTGGACCTGCGGCTGAGCCGGTATCTCTCGCGGGTGGCGGCCAAGACGAGCCCGTACTCGACGTTCACCATGATGGGGCTCGGACGCTGGGATCCCGGGCCGGAACCGGTCACCGCGACCGGCGAGGGGAACTGGCGCGTCGCGGCCGAGCCCGACCTGTGGCTGCTGCGCAGGCTGCTCGGCGACCTTGCCGCGACCGACGACGACCTCGCGGCCCGCTTCCTGGTCAGGCCCAACGCCAGCCTGACCGGGGAAGACGACCGCCTGTGGTACCTCAGCCGTACCGAGGACGCCTACCGGAGCGTCCGGGCCACGCCGCCGCTGCGTAGGCTCCTGAACTCGCTGACCGACGGGACCACGCTCGGCGAGGCGCGGCGGCTCGTCCCGCCCGACACGCTCGCCCGGCTGATCGAGCTGGAGGTGCTGGAGAGGTTCGCGCCGGTCGCCGATCAGTCCGCCGCCCATCTCGCCGACCTGGCCCGCGGGCTGGCGCCGCGTCCCGCCGCCGACGTGCTCACCGCGTTCGCGCGGGTGGTGGCCCGCGCTCCCGGCGCGGCGGGGCTGTCCGGGCAGCTGGCCCTCCAGGACGAGGCCCGCACCGCGCTGCGCCGCCTGGCCCCGCCCGGCACGCGCCTCCCGGACAAGAACCTCTTCCGCGACAACGCCGTCTTCGTCGCACCCGCCGTGCGCCTGGGGGAGGGGGCCTGGCGGGCGGCGCTGGACGACCTTCACCTGCTCCGCGAGCTGCTGGGGGTCTTCCAGCGCGACAACGAGATCCGGCTGCTGGCCGCCGACCTCTTCGTACGGGCGTCCGGCGCCGGGGTGCAGGTCCCGTTCGTCCGGTTCCACCGGACGCTGGCCGCGCAGCTCGCCACCCCCGAGGGCCAGGCGCTGCACAGTCTGCTCCATCGCGGCGGCGCGGCGGCGGAGAGTGTGAGCACACTGCCCGCGGCGGTCGAGTTGCGGCGGTTCCGCGACCGTACGCTGAGCGTGTTGCACGAGCAGCCGGAGATGCTGGCCGACTGGCTGTCCGGGCGGCCGGGCAGCGCCCGGCCGGTGCGCTCGCTGGCGTGCTACGTGCAGGTTCTGCCGGGGGACGGGCCCGTGCGGCTGGTGCTCAACAGCGTGGCAGCCGGTCATGGCGCCGCGCGCAGCCGGGTCCACCGGCTCCTGACGGTCGCGGGTCTCACGGACGAGTCGAATCCCGCCGAACCCGAGAACGGCGGGCTTCCGGTCGAGATGACCGGGTTGTTCGGTCACAACGTCAACCTGCGCTCGGCCACGACCGTCCACGAGCTGAGCTATCCGGGCGCGGTCTCCGACCGGCCGCCCGGCGCGCGCCTCACGCTGGGCGAGCTGGCCGTCCGCCACGATCCCGCCGCAGGGGAGCTGGAGCTGGTACGCGCCGCCGACGGCCGCCGCGTCCTGCCCCGCCACACGGGCCTGATCGCCACGCCGTTCCTGCCGCGTACGGCCCGGCTGCTGCTGCACCTGTTCGGCGACCAGCCCAACGTCGCGGTGCCGACCTGGGCGTTGTTCGCCGAGCCGCCACGTCAGCCGCCTGAAGCGGTCGTGAGCAGGTCCAGGGTGTGGCTGGGCCCGGTCGTCGTGGCCCGCGCCACCTGGTACGCGGCCACGACCGACGTCCCTCGACGCCGGCCCGGCGAGCCCGAGACCGAGCACCTGCTGGCGCTGGCCCGCTGGTTCGCCGCGTCCGGCATCCCGCCCCGCTGCTTCGTCTTCTCCCTGGACCCGGGCACGTGGGGACAGGACCCCATGCGTACGGCACGGCTGGCGAAACCGACCTTCCTGGACTTGGCCGACCCCTCCCTGGTCGCCGCCTTCGACCGGCAGCTCGGCGACAGCGGCACCTGTACGGCGTTCCAGGAGGTGCTGCCCGAGCCGGGCGACGGCCACGTCACGGAGTACGTGGTGGAGGTGGGCGATGGCTGAGCCGTGGATCTCACTGCACGCCTTCCATCAGGGCGGCACCGACCGGCTGATCGTCCAGGCGGTCGGCGGGCTGGTTCGCGAGCTCGCCGCCGACGGCCTGCTGACGGGCTACTTCTTCCTGCGCTACTGGGAGGGCGGGCCGCATCTGCGGCTGCGGCTCCTGCCGTCCGCCCGCCCGCAGGAGGTGGCCGAGCGTGCCACGGCGGCGCTGGAACGGCACCTCGCCGCCCACCCCTCGCCGGCCTCCTGGGACCCCGGCCGGTACGCCGCCACGGCCGAACGGTACGCCAGAGTCGAGCACCTCCTCCACTACGACCGGCGGGTACGCGTCCGCGACGACGTGGAGGCCATCGCGTACCGCCCCGAGTACGGGACGTACGGCGGGCCGGAGGCGGTCGAGGCCGCCGAGCGGCACTTCCACGATTCCAGCCGCATCGCGCTCGCCCTGCTGGAGGGCGAGATCGGGCCCGGACGCCGGGCCGGGTTCGCCGCCTTCGCCCTGATGCTCACCCTGGCCGCCTGGGAACCGGACCCCGCCCGCCTCGCCCGTACGCTTTCCACCACCCGCGACCGCCGCTGCGCCCCTGGAGAACCGTCCGACCAGCCGGGGCCTTCCGATGGGCAGCGGGCCGCGCTCGCCGCGCAGCTCCTGCGCAGCCACCGCATCGCCGGCGGCGAGGAACACCCCCGCGCCGGCGATCCGCTCGGCGCCTGGTGGCGCTCGATCGACACCCTTCGTCATCGTGTCCTGGACCTCCAGGCCACCGGCCGATTCAATCCGGAACCCGCACAATCCACCTTCGTCCCCTCCGGCGTCACCCGGCCGCGCGGCGACCTGCTGGTCCTCCTCCTGCGCTGCGTCCACCTGCTGTGCAACCGGCTCGGCCTGTCGGGCGGGCACGAGTCGCACCTGCGTCACCTCGTCGGCACCACCTACCGCGAACTGGAGCACCGGTGAACGACCTCACGACCCCCTGGCACAGCATCCAGGTCCGCTACTACCAGGCCGACCAGGACGGGCTGATCCTCGACGCCGTGCGACCGCTGCTGGAGGAACTGGGGGAGCGGGTGCGGCGACCGTACTTCGTACGTCATTGGCGGCGCGGGCCGCACCTGCGACTCAACCTCCAGGCCCCCGCCGACGCCTGGCACTCGGACATCCTGCCGCTGGCCACCGACCGGCTCGGCCGCTACCTGCGCGAACACCCTTCTCGGGCGGTTCTGGACGAGGCCGCGCTGGAGCAGGCCCACCGGGCGCTCGCCGTCCGGGAGAGCGACCACGGACCGCTGCGGCCGTGGCATCCGGACAACACGCTCCAGACTGAACCGTACGAGGACCGCCTGCACGTGCTCGGCAGCCGTACCCTGCGGGACCTGCTCGACTCCTACCACGCCGAGAGCACCCGGATGGCGTTCGGGACGCTGGCCGCCATCCGCCGGGGCGAGCTGTCACTCTTCCAGCTCAGCCTCGACCTGATGATCGCCTTCGCGCACACCAGCGTGCCGCCGATCTCGCGCGGGTACATGTCCTTCCGCTCCCACGCCGACGCCTTCGCCTCCTACTGCGTGGACCGCGACGGCGTGCGCGCCGGCTTCGAGGCCAAGTACCGCGAGCAGGAGCGGCAGCTCCGCGCCCTGGTGCGCCGCCGGGTGGCCGAGGTGGACGAGGGCCGCACCCCGCCGCACGTCCGTGAATGGCTCGACTACGTCGAGCGCAGGAAGGCCATGGCCGCACCCCTCATCCGCGACAGGAAGATCGACCTCGACGCCGCCGCGCCCGAACCCGAGATGCGCCAGCTCCACACCATCGACTTCCACGAGATCCTGCTGGCCACCGGACGGTACAAGAACGAGGTGCTCGGCTCCGACTGGTTCCTCGGTCACCGGCTGGCCATCAACATGCTCTACGGCCACCTGGCCAGACTCGGGCTCGCACCACTCCAGCGCTACCTGTTCTGCCACCTGATCGCGGCAGCGGTCGAGGCCGAGTACGGCGTCTCACCCGTGGAGAAGGCCACGGCCTGGGCGCGAGCCTGATGTCGCCGGCGGCTCAGGACTTCGCGAACGTCATCGCGCAGCGGCCGTCGACGACGCCCTGATCCGGGCCGATCGACGAGCCTGCTGCCGACGAACGGTGGTCACAGGGTGGCGTCCGACAGCACTCAGCCGGGAAAACCGGGGACACCGTGCACAGGCGAACCGGTGACCCGGGCGTGCAGCTGACCCGCAGGAAGCGCAGATCGCGCAGTCGGCCCGCGACGGGCACACCAATCCGGAGATCGCCGCGCGGGTGTTCCTGAGCCACCGCACGGTCGAATGGCACCTGCGCGAGGTGTTCATCAAGCTGGCCATCACCTCGCGCAAGGAACTGGCGCGAGCGCTGCGGGCCATCGGGCCCGCGACGGTACGACAGCCGCCCGTCCGATCGGCCTCGGGGCGGCCAGGGTAGGGCCAGGGACCACCACGGGCGCGAAGCGAGCCGACCGCGCGCGATCGTGAGGACATCAGCCCCCAGCGACCCGGACGAGCGAGCCCGGTGGCTACGGAAAGGAGCAGAGATGTCCGACCAGGCCACCTCCACCGGGGACAAGCAGGCCGCGACTGTCACGACCGCTTCCCGGCCCATCCGCACCGCCACCGGCACCGGCGCGCAGGGCAACTACCACCAGACGGTGACTACTTCGAAGCGCAGCCGGCCGACGGCGTCGAGTCCCGCTGAGTCCACGCCGGAGACCTGACCACTTCAGCTCTGCAGCGTAGGCGCCCGAAGCGGCGCTCCCATGACGTTCCGGCACTGTTCCGCTCGGATCCGGCGCGAAGGAACGCTCCGGATCGGCTCGAAGCCCTCCCTTTCGAGGTTGCCCAGAGTATCCAATCATTCACTGGAAGTGATGCAGGTATCGGCGGATGGTGCATAGAGGCCCGATCCACTCAGGGTTCGATGACAAGCCCGTCCTCGACCACGTCCGAACAGCCTCCGTCAAGGGGCGGAGGAAAGAACCGAAGGAGGAGTTCTCATGCAAGGTTTCCGTAAGGCCCTGATCGCGACCGCTACGAGCCTGGTCCTGGGCATCGGGATCATCGGCGTCGCGGCCGGCCCCGCTGCCGCCGCCACCGGCACGTGGAAGCTGTGCGACGACTGGAACATGTGGGAGATCACCCGCGCCTGCCTGACCGGCACCAACACCAACCCGCCCAGGGTGCCCGACCTGCGCGCCTGGGCCTACAACGACGCCATCTCCTCCATCAAGACCAACTCGGTCGCCATCGAGGCCTGGACGAACGTCAACTTCCAGGGCACCTACGGCTACTTCGCGCCGAACTCCGTCTGGAACGCGCTGGACTACCCCTACGACAACTCCATCAGCTCGATCTCCTACCCCGGAGCCTGACCTGTCCCCGCCCGGGGGGCGGACGCCCCCCGGGCAGGCCCGGTGAATCGAATGAACGGAGGCCCGCCATGCCAGTCTGGCCGCGCAGAACAGTCCGCTTGCTCGCCTCGATCGCAACGTCCGTCCTCGCCGTCGCCGGCTGCGCTGCCGCTCGGCCCGCGGAATCCGCCGCAGCGGGTGTATCCGCCCAGCAGATGGTTCATCTGCTCCAGACCCAGCTTCCGCCGGGAAGACTCTCAGGGCAGCAGGGACGGGGACTGAGCGCCGAGCCCGGTCCGGCGCCCTCCGCTCAAGTGCTCTTCGAGACGGGCGGGAGCTCGGCGAAAGTAGTGGTGAAGCTCAACAGATGGCCCGTCCCCGTTCCGGTCCAGTACGCCCAGTGCCCGGACTCCGCCTATCACCCCTACAGCCGCTGCATCCTGACCGTCCTGCCCAGCGGGGCCAGGCTCGTGCTGGACCGCTCCCCGAGCGATGAGAACAACCCGTCAGGGGGCGAACTCCTCAGTGCTCTGCTCACTTACGGGGACGGCAGGCAGGTCTTCGTGTCGGCGGCCGGTCGGTCCACTCTTCCTCTGACTCATCAGCAACTCGCCGCCGTGGCGACCTCTCCCGTGTGGCACCCGGTTCTCGTGGCCATGCCCGCGCCCCCTGCCGCTTCCCGTACCGGATCGGTACCCCGGCTGACCGCGCCGCAGATCAGTCGCGTCATCGAGCGACTGCTTCCGGCAGGCGTGCGCGCCGGGCGACCGGGCGGTGCCGACGGCTTCGGGCATGTCACGGCCGACGACGGCCACGGCAAGAGCCTGGTCGCCGTGAACGTCCAGCAGTGGAAGCCGGGTGACGCTGCCATGGCACAGGTGTTCCGGAACGCCGCCACACTGCCTGACGGCACTCGCGTCGGGGTGCGCCAGGGGCCGGCGCCGCGCGGGGGAGCGGGCGCGATCGAATGGACCGTCGACACCCTCGGCGCGGACGGCCTGAGGGTGGTGATCTCGGCACTCAACGCGGGCGCCTACCGTCTTCCCGCCGACCGCAGCGTACCGGCGCTGACTCTTGAGCAACTCCGGCGGATCGCGCTCGCCCCGGCGTGGCGACAGGCCATCGGCTGACGCCTCGAACGACTTCGGATCCTGAACCGTGACGCACGGCATCGGGACAGGATGAGCGGACGTCCTGCAGGTTGTCGCGCCGGCGAACTCACCCTCGGCTTCGAGGCCTTCACCTCGGCCGGGGCCCCACGCCAGACGCTCGGCCTCTACACCGTGGAACCGGATTCTCCGTCGGCAGCGGCGCTTGGCGAGATCTGAGCAGCACGGACACGAGCAGATGCCATGCCCGGAAGATCTAGCCGTACCTCTTCGGCTCGGCGCCGACTTCTACCGCCGGCTCCTCCAGACCCTACCCGGCGAGCCCCCATCGCCTCGGCCGCGTTTTGGGACCAGCCGCAGACCACGCGACATGGTCACCGCCGTCGCCCACTCTGCCCCCTGCCCCGCCCGACCCACGACACGCATCCACCGGGATCAGCTCAAGACTCCCGAAGCTGCTACAACAAGTGAGAATCGGCGGTGTACCGCCAGATGCCTCAACACCCGTAATATTCGAGGCCGGACGAAGCGGATCTCCAACCTGTCGGTGTACCGCGGACTGGCTGCCGCCGATCTCATAGTCCGATCCCGTGCAGGGGGTTGTCGTTCCACTTGTCGGCCTGGCGGATGTAGCCGGCAACGACGGGGGAACCGTCGGCCCAGCGTCCATGGCGGGTGATCGCGGACATGGGCGCGCCGGCCTTGGCAGCGGAGGTGGCGCCGCCGGCGCGCAGGCCGTGGGCGGTGTAGGCCTCGGCGTGGTAGAGGCCGGCGGCTGCGGCGGCGCGTTTGACGATCAGGTTGACGGTCTGCGGGGGCAGCCGTTCGCGGCGGCCGCGACCGGCAGCCGGATGGGCGCGGGCGGCGATGCGGCCGTGCCGGTCGATCGGGCGAAACAGCGGCCCGGTCGTCAGGCCGGCGCCCGCCAGGTCGGCGAGCCATGCGCGGGTCACCCGGACGGGGCAGGTCTGCGGATGCTGGCCGTAGGGGATGGCGACGATCTCGCCATGGGCGTCCTGGTCAGTCTTGCTGAAGGGGACGTACAGCTCCAGGCCGTCGGCGGTAAAGGTGAGGTCGCCGATGTCGATGTCGGCGATCTGCGAGCGGCGGGCCCATCAACGCGAAGCCGAGCACCAGGACGGCGCGGTCACGCCGTCCTGCGGGGGTGCCGTCCGGCAGAGCGTCGACCATCGCGCGCAGCCTTTACGCTTCGGCTCGCACGTCGAGGAGCAGGAACGCGAGCTGAAACGGCTGCTGCGCCGCGCCACCCAGGACCGCGACCGCCTGGTCGCCGCCCTGCGCGAGAACCCGCCCGACGAGGAGCAGCGCCCGCTGTACGGCGAGCTGCGCAGGCACCTGGACCGCCTGGTCGGGTACCTGCGCGCCGAGCGCAAGGCCAGGGCACGCGAGCGGTGGCGCAAGGAGCGGACCATGCGCCGCCACCTGCCCGCCCCGCAGGCCGAGGCGGTCCGCCGCGCGGCACGATCCTGCGCAGCGTGGGAGAGAGGGCCGCGCTCGCGGGCAGCCCCGCCTCCGCCCTCGCCCCGATCATCCCGGCCACGCAGGCTCCGGACAGCGAGAACCCGGCCAACCTAGACCAGTGACACCAGGTCGTCCCAGCGGGTGAAGAGCACCCCGAGCGCCGCGCCGAGCAGCCCGGCCAGCACCGCGATCCCCACGTCCGCGGCACCCGATCCCGCCGTAGCCACCAGTCCCAGTACGGCCAGCGAAACGAGCACCAGGTTACGGACGACGTGCGGCACCCCGAGCGGTGTCTCCGAAGCGCCGAAGCACCGGCAGGGCACCGCGGCGCCCCGCCGCATGACCAGCAGGGTAGCGACGGTGAACCCGCCCAGCAGCACGGCCGCCAGCGTGAACCCGGCCGCGCCCGCCCACCCCAACGGCACCGCGGTCAGCACGATCACCGCGGCCTCGCCCGCCGCCACGGCGAACGGGACGGCCGGCGAGCGCCAGGTCGTCATGTCCGTCACCGACGTGGCGAAACGCCGCCACGCCTCGCGCCCGGAGACCTTGCTCGCCAGCGCCACCGCGAACACGATGACCAGCAGCACACGACACCCAACAGCAACGTAAAGCATGATCACCGTCTCCGTCCACGACGACACCGCACGCAGTATGGCCCGTCGTTCTCAGCGATTTCTCAACGCCATCTCAATGACTACGCTCGAAGATCGTGCTGATTCGGTTGCTTGGGCCGGTCGAACTGGAACGCGCGGGCAAGATCATCCCGATACGTCCTCCGCAGGTGGCGCTCGCACTGGCCGCGCTGGCCTGGAAGGTCGGGCACGTCGTATCGGAGGAGACGCTGTAGAACAGGATCTGGGGAGAGCAGGTGCCGAACGGCGCCAGGAAGACCCTGTACACGATCATTACCCAGGTCCACGGCGAGGTGCTCGGCGACGACGGCGACGTGTTAGGCAGGCTGGGCGGCTACCTGCTCGACGTGGACGAGTCAGCAGTCGACGTCACCCGCTTCCGCACGCCGGCCGAGCGCGCGGTCACCGCACCCGATCCGGGGCCACTGCTGGAGGAGGCGCTCACGCTGTGGCGCGGCGAACCGCTGGCGGGGGTGCCCGGCGAGTGGGTGGAACGGGCCCGAAGGGCGCTGGGCGAGGAGCGCAAGGAGGTCTCGCCGCGCTGGGCGCGCGCCGTGACCGAGACCGATCCGGGCGCGGCCGTGGCAGCGCTGGCGCCGCTGATCGAGGCGCTGCACTCCGGCGGCCGTACGGCGGAGGCGCTCGCCCGCTTCGCCAACATGGCCCTCCGCTCGGGTCCGTGCCACCAGACGCAAAGTAGCTGTGAGTAACCGGGGGCTCCCGGACGGCCGGACTTCCACGGCTTCAGCCCGCTCGTCGTGCCCCGGCCGACCGGCTGGCGTCCCGGGCTGGAGGTCACCGGCTACTGGTGACCGGTCCGTCCGAGGGGCTGGCAGCCGGATCCCGTGCTGACGGACTTCCTGGGCGCGGGTCCCGCGCCGGTGTTCGTCGGCTTCGGCAGCCTGGCGGGCACGCGGGCCGAGCCGTACACGGAACTGGTCGTGGACGCCCTGCGGCGGGCGGGTCTGCGCGGAGTGGTGCAGACAGGTAGAGAGGGGCCGATCACCGACGACGTGCTGGGCGTCGGCGACGTCCCGCACGACTCGCTGTTCCCCCAGGTGGCGGCGGTGGCCCACCACTGCGGCGGCGGTACGACGGGAGCCGTGGCGCGGGCGGGCGTGCCCGCCGTGGCGGTGCCGGTCATGAACGACCAGCCGTTCTGGGCGTCGAGGCTGGCGGCGCTCGGCGTGGCGCCGCCGCCGATCCCGTTCCGCCGCCTGACGCCCGCCCGCCTGGCCGACGCCCTCACCGCCGCGCTCACCGAGCCCGGCTTCCGTCAACGGGCCGAAGCGCCGGCTGCGGGCGTGGCGGCCGAGGACGGCGCGGCGCCCGTCGTCACGGCGGTCAACCGCCTTCTCGGTGCCCGCTGACCGCGCCCCCCGAGCACCACGCCCAGGGCTACGACCAGCGCTCCCGCCACGTCGGCGAGACCCGCCTCGCCGAGGCCGAGGGCGACGGTCGTGAGCAACGCGCCCACCGGCACGAGCCCGGCGAACAGTCCCGCGCGGTCGGCGCCGAGCCGGCGCAGCGCGTCGTACCAGAGGAAGAAGGCCGCGGCCGTCACGACCGCGCCGAGGTAGACGAAACCGGCCGCTTCCCCGGCCGTCGGCAGCCGAAGCGCCGACGTGCCCTCCAGCAGGAGCCCCGCCACCAGCAGCATCGGCACCGACAATGCCGCGGGATAGGCCGCGACCCGCAGCGGGCCGAGCTTGGGCAGCAAGGGCACGGCCAGCAGCGAGAAGGCCACCTCACCGGCGAGCGCGCCCAGCGACAGCAGCAGGCCCTTCACGCTTCCCGATCCGAGCCCGGCGGCGACCGCCGCGCCGAGCGCGACCACGAGGGCCGCGCCGACCGTGCGGAGCGCGGGACGCCGTCCTTCCAACAACGGTCCCACGAGCGCCATGACCAGCGGCACCGCGCCGATGACCGTGCCGATCATCGCGGGGCCCGCGTGCCTGGTGGCCTCGACGAGGAAGAGGTTGAACCCGGCGAGGCCGGTGCCGGCCAGCGCGAACAGCAGCAGCACGTCACGCGCGTTCAGCCGGACGCGGGGGAGCCGCTGACGACGGACGACGAACAGGAGGATCACCGCGGCGAGCGCGTAACGCAGGGCCTGGCCGGTGAAGACGGGGTAGGCGGCGACGGTCGCCGATACCGCGGTCGAGGTGCCGACGAGCAGCATCGCCGAGCCCGCGGCGAGGGGAGCGGAGAGCTTCACGCCGCGGACTCGGCGGAGGCCACCGGAGCCTTGCCCTCGGTGACCAGGACCTTGCGGGTGACGCGCTCGGCGATCGCCGCGACCAGCATGCGGGGACGGCGCGGCGTCAGGTGCGCGCCCAGCGCGTTGCCGAACCCGGGGACGACGTAGCCGCGCCCGCGCTCCAGCGCCCGCAACGTGGCGCGCACGACCGGCTTCGGCGTGGTGAACGAGCCGGTGACGGCGGCGTTGCGGGTGCCGATGGCCTCGAAGAAGCCGGTCTCAACCGGGCCGGGGCACAGGGTGAGCACGCGGATGCCGCGCTTGCGGTACTCCTGGCGGAGAGCGAGACCGAAGTTCAGGACGAACGCCTTGGACGCTCCGTATACCGCGAAGTACGGCGAAGGCTGGAACCCGGCGTTCGAGGCCACGTTGATGACCGAGCCGCCGCCGCGCGCGAGCATGCCGGGCAGGAGTTCGTGGGTGAGGTCCACGAGGGCGACCACGTTGACCATCAACTGCTCGTGGTCACGCCCGGTCGAGATCTCCTCGAAGCGGCCGCACGTGCCGAAACCCGCGTTGTTGACCAGCAGGTCGACGTGCAGACCGCGGTCTGTCACCTGCTCGGCCACGCGCCGGGCGGCGTCGGGCCTCGCGAGGTCCTGGACCAGCACGTGGGCACGCACGCCGTGGTCGGCGACGAGGCGCTCGGCGAGCGCGGCCAGTCGGTCGCCCGAGCGGGCCACGAGGATCACGTCGTGTCCCTGGGCGGCGAGCTGGATGGCGAACTCGGCGCCGAGACCGGACGAGGCGCCGGTGACGAGAGCGGTGCGGTTCATGTCTTCCCCTTGGTGAGGTGGAGCAACTGAGAGGAGTATGTATCAATAGTCAGAAAACCTGCAACACGGATGATGTAATTAGCCATCGAACTGCATCGGTGCTGTAAGATTCTGCTGGTTAAATGGGCTATACCGGAGGCATGATGAGTGACAAGACACTGCGCGCGGACGCGGAACGCAGCGTTCGCGCGATCCTGGAGGCGGCAGAACACGTGCTCGCCGCAGACCCAGGCGCGTCGATGGAACAGATCGCCGCCGAGGCGGGCGTGGCGCGCACGACCATCCACCGGCGCTTCGCCAACCGGCAGGCGCTCACCGACGCGCTCGCCACCTCAGCGGCCCGCCAGCTCGTCAAGGCCATCGACGACGGCAGGCCCGACACCGCGCCGCCCCTCGTCGCGATGCACAGGATCACCGCGAACGTGCTGGAGGTGAAGAGCGCCTGGGCCTTCGCCCTGGCCCTGCCCGCGGAGCCGGGCAGCGAGGCCTCGCTGTTGCAGCGCGACATCAACGACAGTTGCGCCCTCACCCTGCGCAGGGCCCAGAACGACGGGCTCATCGACGAGAAGGCCGACCTCGACTGGGTGCGCAGGGTCTACTACGCGCTCATCGGCGAATCGCTCCACGGCAACGCGGAAGGCGCCGACCCCGACACGCTCGCGGCGCGCATCATCGACACCCTCCTCCGCGGCGCCGGGCCGCGGCCGTCCCGTTCCGCCCCCTAGATGAATGAGTCCAAGGCGTAGCTGCGGAGATAGGGCGAGGATGTCCATTCTCGGGTTGTGACGACCGAACTGGACACCCTCGCAACCGCA
>NZ_JBFAOV010000066.1:0-27664 GCF_040675375.1 Nonomuraea sp. NPDC049607 | reverse complement strand
GCCCGGCCCCCACCGGCCCGGCCCCCATCGGCCCGGCCCCCATCGGCCCGGCCCCCGCCGGCCCGGCCCCGCTCCGCGGGGCGTGGTGGCGCGGGCGGCGGGCGTGGGACGCGGCGCTGGCCGGGCTGGCCGTCGCGTTGACGATGGGGGCGAGCCTGCTGCCGGGAGGCACTCCGGCGCCGCGGGACTTCCTCGTGCTCGGCCCGCTCTTCGTCCTGCACGCCCTGCCCCTGTGGTGGCGGGTGCGGCGGCCCGGGTGGAGCCTGGCCGCGATGTTGTCGATCTATCCGGTGGCGATGGCGGGCTGGACCCCGACCCCCGCGGGCGACCTGTTCCTCTGGGCGTGGTGGGTGGAACTGGCCCAGCTCTACGCCTTCGGCGCCCACCACCCCAGGCGCAAGGGCGTGCTCGCGATCGTCGCCGTCGGCCTGGTGGGCGGCCTCGCGCTGGCGCTGGGCCCGGGCATCTCCGGGAACCGGACGGCCGTGTGGGCGGTGCTCGCGGCGGCCGTGGCGCTGCTGTCGGCCCCGGCGTGGGCGGCCGGCGTCCTGGTCGGGGGGGCGAGGGCGCGGCGGCGGGCGGCGGAGACGGCCGAGCGCGACCTGCTCCGAGGCCGGCTGGCGGACGTGGCCCGCGGCGAACGCGAGCGGATCGCCGAGGGCCTGCGCGGCACGGCGGTCCGGCACGCGGACGCCGTCGTCGCGGCGGCCGGGAAGGGCGACCTCCAGGCGGTCCTCGACGCCGCCCGCGCCGGGATCGACACCCTCCGGCGGCTGCTGGACGAGCTGCGCCGCCCCGCCGGAGCCGACGGCCCGCCGCCGACGCTCGCCGGGCTGGAGGTGCTGGCCGCGCGGCGGCAGGCGGGCGTGCGCCACGTCGGCGACTTCGGCGGGCTGGCCCCCGAGCTGGAGGTGGGCGTCTTCAGGGCCGTCGAGGAACTGGGCGGGGAGCGGATCACCGTGTCCTACCTCCCCGAGGGCGTCCTGGTCGAGGGGACGGCGGCCCGCCGCGCCCGGCGGCGGCTGCACGCCCTGGCCGACGGGTACGGCGGCGCGCTGGCCACCGGCGGCCGCGACGACGTGCGGGTATGGTTGCCCAGATGATCAGGGTGATCGTCGTGGACGACCAGGCGGTGGTCCGGGCCGGGATCGCCGCGGTGCTGGCCGCCGAACCCGACCTCGACGTGGTCGGGCAGGCCGCCGACGGGGAGTCCGCCGTGGCGCTCGCCGCCGAGCTGCGGCCGGACGTGGTGCTCATGGACGTCCGGATGCCCGGCCTCGACGGGCTCGCCGCCACCGCCCGCATCACCGCCGGCACCCCCGGCGCCAGGATCGTCGTGCTGACGACGTTCGGGCTGGAGGAGTACGTGTTCGGGGCGCTGCGCGCGGGCGCGTCCGGGTTCCTGCTCAAGGACGCCGAGCCCGCCCGGGTCGTCGACGCGGTGCGGGTGATCGCGCGCGGCGACGCGCTGCTCGACCCGGTGATCACCCGGCGGCTGCTCGAACGTTTCGCCGCGGCGGCCGACCCCGGCCCGCCCGCGCGGGCCGACGGGCTCACCTCCCGCGAGCGCGAGGTGCTGGGGCACGTCGCGCGCGGGCTGTCCAACGCCGAGATCGCCGCCGTCCTGGCGCTCAGCCCGGCCACGGTCAAGGATCACGTGGCGGCGATCCTGGCCAAGCTCGGGGTGCGCGACCGGCTGCACGCGACCATCCACGCCTACGAGTCGGGCCTGATCCGTCCCGGGGCCGGCTGACCCCCGCCGCCGGGCGGGGGTCAGGTTCGATCGCGGGCAGGAGGAGAGGCGGCGCCCGCCTTCCTAACGTTGTGCCGTATGAAACGTGTGTCAGGCGCGATCCTGCTGGTGGGCGCCGAGATCGCCGCGGTCGCCGCCGGGACTCTGGCCTTCCTGCTCGTGGCGGCCGTGACGGCCGCCGTGCCGCTGTTCGCGGGGGCGGGGGTGCTCGCCGTCGCCGCCGTCAGCGGGCTGCTCGGACGTCCCGCGCTGCGGATGCTGGGGCTGCCCCGGCTGGTCCTTCCCTACGTGGTGGTCAACACCGTGGCCCTCGCCGCCCTCGCCGGGCTGGCGGCCTTCCGTCCCTTTCCCGTCCCGCCGCCCGCCGCGACGCCTCCCGGGGTCGCGTTCTGGCAGCTCCCGACGGGCTCCCGCCTCGCCTACGTCAAGCTCGCCGGGTCCGGTACGGCGGACCGCCCACCCGTGATCTTCCTGCACGGCGGGCCGGGAACGCCCGGCGAGGGTCTGCCGGAGGGCAGCGAGGACCTGGCCGCCGCCGGGTTCGACGTCTACGCCTACGACCAGCTCGGCGCGGGCCGCTCGACCCGGCTGGCCGACCCGGCCGGTTACACGGTCGCCCGGCACGTCGCCGACCTGGAGGCCGTCCGCCAGGCGCTCGGCGTCCCGAAACTCATCCTGGTCGGCAGGTCGTGGGGCGGCACCCTGTCGGCCGCCTACCTCGCCGCCCACCCCGACCGGGTCGCCAAGGCCGTGCTCACCTCGCCGGGCGCCATCTGGGAGCCCGCCTTCCCCGGCGGCGTCGGCAGCCCGTGGGACGGCCTGCCCGCCCCCCTCCAGGCCAGGGCCGACGCGCTGACGAGCTCCCCGCGGATGCTGGTCCAGTCGCTGCTCCTGGGGGTGAACCCGGCCGCGGCGCGGGCGCTGGTCCCCGACGCCGAGGCCGACGCCCGGATGCGCGCGCTGCTGCTCGTGGCCAAGGACGCCACCGGCTGCGCGGGCGCCGAACCCGCCCCCGTGCACGGGAACCCGCCCGGCTTCTACAGCAACCAGGTCACCGCCGAGGACGCCGCCGCCCTCCCCGACCCGCGGCCCCGGTTGCGCCGGGTACGGGTGCCGGTGCTCATCATGCGCGGGCAGTGCGACTACCTGAAGTGGGAGGTCACCTACGACTACCGGCACACTCTGCCGGACTCGACCCTGGTGTACGTCCCCGGCGCCGGCCACTCGATCGCCAACGGCCGTCCCGACCTCTACCGCGGCCTGATCGGCGCCTTCCTCCTCGACCGCCCGCTGCCCGTCCCGGCCTACACCGGCACCACCGACCCCGCGGGGTCCTAGATCTGTCCTAGATCCGCCGCCGCGCACGCGCTCGCGGAGACGGCGGCGATCTTAGGATGCGGGTGACCCACGGCCCGGTCCGGCCGGGCGGGGTGGGAGGAGAGATCGCGTGCAGCAGGACGAACGGCTACGTCACAGCTCGTCATTCGGAGCCGCGGCGGCCGCGTACGCCGAGCACCGCCCCGACTACGCGCACGCCGCGGCGGCCTGGGCGCTGGAGGGCGCACCGGGGCGGCGGGTGCTCGACCTCGGCGCCGGCACCGGCAAGCTGACGGCGACACTGACCGGGATGCTGACCGGGCCCCTGACCGGGACACCGGCCGGGACGGGCGTCGAGGTCGTCGCGGTCGAGCCCGACCCGGAGATGCTGGCCGAGCTGCGCCGCGCGCTGCCGGACGTCCGCGCCCTGCCGGGCAGCGCCGAGGCGATACCGCTGCCGGACGCCTCCGTCGACGTGGTGCTGGCCGGCAACGCGATGCACTGGTTCGACATGGCCGTCGCGGGCCCCGAGATCGCCCGGGTCCTCGCGCCGGGCGGCGTCCTGGCCGGTCTGTGGAACGTCCTCGACGACGGGATCGACTGGGTCGCCGGGCTCGCCCGGGTCAGCGGGGACGAGGCCGTCGGCCCGCGGGACACGCCCGCCCGCTGGCGCGCCGAGACGGCCGGGATGCACCTGCCCAGGACGGGGGCGCCCGCCCGGTTCGGGTCGCCGGAGCAGGCGGAGTTCCCGCACGGGCAGCGCCGCACCGCCGACTCCCTCGTCGAGACGCTCGCCACCAGGGCGGGGATGCTGGTCATGCCCGAACAGGAACGAACGGCGCGCCTCGCTCGCATCCGCGCCTACCTCGCGAGCCGTCCCGAGACCGCCGAGGGCGAGTTCACCCTTCCCATGCTGACCGCCGTGCTGCGCGTCCGGCGGTTGTGACCGTCACGGCCACGAAGGGGCCTTCACACGCCGCTCGATCCGGGCAACAGTGATCACAAGGCCGGGGACGACGGCCAGAAGGGAAGTGCCGATGTCCGGCGCGCCGCTGTACGACACCATCGGAACCGCCTACACCGCGACGCGGCGCACCGATCCGCGCATCGCCGAACGGATCTGGGCCGCGCTCGGCGACGCCCGGACCGTGCTGAACGTCGGCGCGGGCACCGGCTCCTACGAGCCGTCCGGCCGGTACGTCCTCGCGGTGGAGCCGTCGGCGCTCATGCGTTCGCAGCGCCCTCCCGGGGCGGCGCCGTGCCTGGCGGGGGCCGCCGAGCGCCTGCCGTTCGACGACCTGGCCTTCGACGCGGCGATGGCCGTCTCGTCCGTCCACCACTGGCCGGACGTGATCGCGGGGCTGCGCGAGATGCGGCGGGTCGCCCGCCGCGTGGTGGTGTTCACGCACGACACCAGTGCCGCCGGCTGGCGCGACCGGTTCTGGCTCTCGCGCGACTACCTGCCCGAGGTCATGGACCTCGTGGCCGGCCGGCCGCCGGTGACCGAGCTGGCCGACGCCGTCGGAGCCCGCCTGGAACCGGTGCCCATACCGTGGGACTGCGCCGACGGCTTCTTCGAGGCCTTCTGGCGGCGGCCGGAGGCGTACCTGGAGGAGAACGTCCGGCGCGGGATGTCGGTCTGGTCCAGGCTCGGCGCGGACACCGAGCGGCGCGTGGTGCGCGACCTGGGTGACGACCTCGCCTCCGGCCGGTGGGCCGAACGCAACCGGGACCTGGCCGGCCTCGACGAGGCCGAGCTCGGCCTGCGCCTGCTGATCGCCTAGCTGAAACCGACCAGCCCGGCCCCGGCCCCCGCCGGGGCCGGGCCGTCTCAGCGGTTGCGCAGGATGACCTTCCCGACGGTACGGCGGGCCGCGAGGTCCGCCAGGGCCTGGCCGGCCTGCGCGAGGTCGTACTCGCCGCCGGTCATGGGACGCAGGCGTCCGGCGGCGGTGAGCTCGATCAGGTCGGCCAAGGGCGCGGCGGCGGTGCTGCCGGGCAGGCGCAGGTGCGCGCCCAGCCAGTAGCCGCCCACCGCGATGTTGCGCTCGCCGAGCAGCCCCGGGTCGATCGGCCGGGGATCGAGGCCGCCCGAGGCCCCGTACGTGATCAGGCGTCCGAAGGGGGCCAGGGCGTGCAGCGCCGCCTCCAGCAGCGGCTCGCCCACCGCGTCGAGCACCACGTCCACCGGGGCGCCGCGGTTGGCCTCGACCAGGCGGCCGGTGTAGCCGTCCGGGGCGCTGTCGACGGCGGCGTCCGCGCCGAGGCTCAGCACCAGCTCCCGCTTGTCCGCCGTGGACGCCGCGCCGATCACCCGCCCGGCCCCGGCCTCCTTCGCCAGCTGCACCGCCAGGTGACCCACCCCGCCCGCGGCGGCGTTGACCACCACGCTCTCCCCGGGCGCGACCCGCGCCGCCGTACGGACCAGATGCCACGCGGTCAGGCCCTGCACCAGCAGCGCCAGCGCGGCGCCGGCGGGCAGCTCCTCGGGGATCTCCACCGCCTCCTTCACCAGCGCCTTCGTGGCGTAGGCCCGCTCGGCGAAGGCGAGCACCCGGCGGCCCTCCGCCGTCCGGCCCACCACCTCGCCGCCCGGCACGAACGGCAGCTCCGGCGGCAGGTACGACCCGCGCAGCCGCTCGATGTCGGCGAAGTTGAGCCCGGCGGCCTCGACCTCCACCAGGGTCTGGCCCGGGCCCGGCACCGGATCGGGCACCTCGGCCAGGGTCAGCACGTCGGGTCCGCCAAGTCGTTCCGCACGCATCACTCTCATGCCCCAGACGCTAGGGGGATCGCGAAAGCCCAGCCAGGAGGTGCCGTTTCTGGTTGACGCGGAATGCATGAAGACCTTTCATACGTTGCCGTGCCGTGGACGATCTCACCGCGGCGGAGCTCCGCGTCCTGGTCGCCGTCGACGGCGAAGGCAGTGTGTCGGCGGCCGGCGTACGGCTGGGGCTGACCCAGTCGGCGGTCTCGCACGCCCTGCGCGCCGCCGAACGGAAGATGGGAGCCGTCCTGTTCCAGCGGGGACGGGCCGGCGCCCGGGCCACCCCGGCGGGGGAGGCCGCGGTCGGGCACGCGCGGCATATCCTGCGGCTCATGGAGGTCATGCGGGCCGACACGCGCACCGCCGGCCTCGGCGAGGCCACCGGGACGATCCGGCTGGCCGCCTTCCGCAGCGCCGCCTTCCACCTGCTGCCGCGCGTGCTGGTCCGCTTCGGGCAACGGCACCCCAAGGTCACCGTCGACGTGCGCATCGTGCCGGACCTGGGCCGGGGCATCGCGGGCGAGGTGGCCGACGGCCGGGCCGACGTGGGCGTCGTCTCCCTGCCGGTGTACGTGGACGGCCTGGTCTGCGAGGAGCTGTACGAGGAGCCGTACGTGCTGGCCCACCCGCTGGGGCATCCGGACCCGCGGTCGCTTCCCATGATCGACTGGCACGAGAACTGCTCCGGCGAGACCCGGCGCTGGCTGGCCGCGCAGGAGTGGATCCCGCCCGGCGACCTCACGGTCGAGGACGACGGGGTCGTCATGTCGATGGTCGGCCACGGGCTGGGCGCCGCGATCGTGCCCCGGCTGTCCACGGTGGACGCCCCGGCCAGGGTCGCCATGGCCGAACTCGGCGAGGGCGCCCCGCGCCGCCGGGTGGGCTACGTGACCACCCGCGAGCTGACCGGCTCCGCGCTCATCCGCGACCTTCTCGGCGAGCTGGGCGCCCTCCGGCCCCCCGCGGCCGTGCGAGCGGCCACCCATCCATGAGCCGCCGCTGACGACCGTTTGGCCGTGCGCTGGCTCGCCATGGGTACGGTCCCTGTCATGGAAGAGGTGCCGCCGGCGACGAACGACATCGTGGACCGGCTGCTCGGCGCCGCCAACGTCCACGACGTCGAGGCGGTGCTGCGGTGTTACGCGCCGGACGCGGTCGTGGTGAGCCCCGAGATGGAGGCGGGCAATCCCGAGGAGATCGCCTCCTACTTCACCCAGATCTGGGACGGCTTCCCCGACCTGCGCTTCACCCTGTGGGACACCGTCGCCGTGGGGGACACGATCGCCACCGAGCTGACGGCCACCGGGACGCACACCGGCCCGTACCTGACGGTCGGGGGAGAGGTGCTCGCCGCCACCGGCCGCCAGATCACCGTACGGGCCTGCTGGTTCTGGGACCTGCGCGACGGGCTCGTCTCCAGCCAGCGCCTCTACTACGACCAGCTGGAGATCTACGCACAGGTCGGCCTGCGCCTGCCGCTGCCCTTCGAGGGCCCCGGGAACGGCGGTCCTGAACCGTCCTGAAATGCGGCTATTCGCGTGATATGTCCGAGCATGGGTAGGGAGGCGCCACATCAGGTCACTTCGTCGTGGCCCTTTCTAAGGAATCAAGCATGAACGACTCGCACCCTTTCAAGTCCGCCGTGGACAAGGTCGTCGACGCCGTCACCGACCGTGACGCCCCGAAGCCGGCGGAGATCCCGGGGGTGCCCGGCAGCGTGCCGCCCACGCTTGAGGAACCGACCGAACCACGTGGCCCGCTGCCGCCCAAGCCCGACCAGCGCGGGCCCGACACCGTCTCGCCCACCGGGCAGCCCACCGGCGCGTCGCCGGACCAGGTGGCGCAGGGCGGCGAGTACCTGACCACCGCCCAGGGGGTGCGGCTGCGCGACACCGACCACTCGCTGAAGGCGGGGCCGCGCGGCCCGGTGCTGCTGCAGGACCACCACCTGCGCGAGAAGGTCATGCACTTCGACCACGAGCGCATCCCCGAGCGGGTGGTGCACGCCCGCGGCGCCGCCGCCCACGGCGTCTTCCAGGCGTACGGCACCGCCTCGAACATCACCAAGGCGGCCTTCCTCGCCGAGGACGCCAGGACCGACGTCTTCGTACGCTTCTCCACCGTGCTCGGCTCGCGCGGCTCGGCCGACACCGTACGCGACACCCGCGGCTTCGCCACCAAGTTCTACACCGCCGAGGGCGTGTTCGACCTGGTCGGCAACAACATCCCGGTCTTCTTCATCCAGGACGGCATCAAGTTCCCCGACGTCATCCACGCCGGCAAGCCGCACCCGGACCGGGAGATCCCGCAGGCGCAGAGCGCGCACGACACGTTCTGGGACTTCGTCTCCCTGCACACCGAGGCCACCTTCCACACGATGTGGAACATGTCCGACCGGGGCATCCCGCGCTCGTTCCGGATGATGGAAGGGTTCGGCGTGCACACCTTCCGCCTGGTCAACGCGGCGGGGGAGACGACGCTGGCCAAGTTCCACTGGAAGCCCAAGCTCGGCGTGCACTCCCTGACCTGGGAGGAGGCCCAGATCGCGGGCGGCGTCGATCCCGACTTCCACCGGCGCGACCTCGCCGACGCGATCGAGGCCGGCGCGCACCCGCAGTGGGAGCTGGGCATCCAGGTCTTCCCGGACACGCCGGAGCAGATGTTCGAGGGTATCGACCTGCTGGACCCGACCAAGATCGTGCCCGAGGAGCTGGCCCCCGTCCATCCGGTCGGCCTGATGACGCTCAACGCCAACCCGTCGAACTTCTTCGCCGAGACCGAGCAGGTCGCCTTCCACGTCGGGCACCTCGTGCCGGGCGTCGACATCACCGACGACCCGCTGCTGGCGGCGCGGCTGTTCTCCTACCTCGACACGCAGATCACCCGGCTGGGCGGGCCCAACTTCGCGCAGATCCCCATCAACCGGCCGCACGCGCCGGTCAACGACATGCTGCGCGACGGGTTCCACCAGACGGCGGTCCACCGGGGGGTGGCGCCGTACCGGCCCAACTCCCTGGACGGCGGCTGCCCGTTCCAGGCCGGGGCCGGGCAGGGCGCCTTCGTCGAGGTGCCGCTGGAGGTGGCCGGACGCAAGGTGCGCGAGGCGCCCGCGACGTTCTCCGACCACTACAGCCAGCCGCGGCTGTTCTGGCTGAGCCTGTCGCCGATCGAGCGCGAGCACCTCATCAGCGCCTACACCTTCGAGCTGGGCAAGTGTTACGAGCAGGCGGTCAAGGAGCGCCAGCTGCGGGTGCTGGCCAACATCGACCCGGTCCTGTGCCGGCAGGTCGCCGACGGCCTCGGACTGCCCGCGCCCGAGCCCACCGTGGCGCTCGCCGACCCGCCGCCGAGCCCGGCGCTGTCGCAGGTCGGCCGCCAGTGGCCGCTGGACGGCCGGGTCATCGGCATCGTGGCGGACGAGACCAGCGACCTGGGCGTGGTGGACGCCGTCCGCCAGGCCGTGCTCGACGGCGGCATGACCCCGCTCGTCATCGCGCCCAAGGGCGGCATGCTGGGCGGCACGCTGGCCGTCCAGCGCACCTTCGCCACGGCCCGTTCCGTCGAGTTCGACGCGGTGCTGCTGGCCGGGGCGCCGGCGCCGGGCGACGACGCGTACGGAGCCCGCGACGCCAAGGCCGGCGACGGCGGGACCCCGGTGGACCCGCGCGTGCTGCTCCTGGTCGGCGAGGCGTACCGGCACGCCAAGGCACTGGGCGGCTGGGGCACGGCCGAGCAGGCGCTGCAGGCGGCGGGCGTCCACGCGCAGGCGCCGGGCGTCGTCACCGGGCAGGACGGCGAGGGGGTGCTGCGCGACGTGCTGGCCCTGCTCGCCCTGCACCGGGTCTGGGACCGCTTCCGCATCCACCCCGACGTCGCCTGACGCGTCACCGCCGCTCGTGCCCGGCCGCCCGAGCGGCGGGAAAACCGGGTGCGGCGGGCCGGCGGGGTGGTGTGTGATCGGGGGATGACGATCGAGATGGGCCGGCCCGGGATCGACGGCCTCGGTGACGTGGCGCGGACGCTGGGGGAGTGGCAGCACGACGCGGAGCCCGTGCAGGTGCATCCGGGCGACCTGGGATGGTTCTGGCGGTTCGGCGCGGCCCGGACGGCGGCGGCCACCCGCACCTGGAGCCGCGCAGGGAAGGTCGTGGCGGTCGGGCTGCTGGACGGCGCGGACCTGCTGCGGCTGGCGTTCGCCCCGCACGCGTCACGGGACGAGGAGCTGGCCCGGCGGATGGCCGGGGACGTGTCGGCGCCCGATCGCGGCGTGCTGCCCGAGGGCCGGGTGTACATCGAGGCCCCAGAGGGCGCGCTGGTCCAGGACCTGTTGCTCAAGGACGGCTGGGCGATCGGCGAGCCGTGGACGCTGCTCCGGCGCGACCTCGGCGCCCCCGTGCCGGATCCCGGCGTCCGCGTCGAGGCGGCCGGGCCGGAGCGGGCGCACGAGTGGGCCGCGGTGCTGCGGGCGTCGTTCGACGGCTCGACCTTCACCGAGGAGCGCTGGCACGCGATGGCGGCGGGTGCGCCGTACGCGGGCGCGCGGTGCCTGCTCGTCCGCGACGAGCGGGGCACGGCGGTGGCGGCCGTGGCGGTGTGGCAGGCGGGCGAGGGCAGGCCGGGGCTGATCGAGCCGATGGGCGTGCACCGGGCGCACCGCGGGCACGGATACGGCCGGGCCGTCACGGTCGCCGCGGCCCGCGCGCTCCAGGAGTCGGGGGCCTCCAGCGTGATCGTGGGCTGCCCGAGCTCCAACACCGGCGGCGTCGCCACCTACCGGTCGGCCGGTTTCGAGCGGCTGTCGGAGAGACGGGACGTGTTCCGCGACGCCTCCTGAGCCCTCGGGCGAACGCCGGACCCGCGGATTCAGCCGGTGTGCAGGGTACGGAAGCGGCCGGGGTCGGCCGGGTCCCGGTCGGCGACCTGGATCGGCGGCCAGGCCCACTGCCGGACGCCGATACCCGGCACACCGGAGAACCTGATCGGCCCCCGCGTGCCCTCGACGGCGACGTCCGGCCACGCCCCGGCGACGCGCGCCCGCTCCACGCCGTGGGAACGCAGCACCTCGGCCAGGACGGCGACCGTGTCGTAGCCCTCGAAGGCCACGAAGGACGGCTCCCCGGCCAGCCGCTCGCGAAGCGCCGTCCCGACCCGCACACCGAGGGGGCCCAGACGCTCGGGCAGGTAGCGCAGGAACGGGATCCCGGCGCCGTCGCCGCCCAGCGAGCCGGCCCACCCGGCGAACTCCGGTTGCCCGGCCGGCGCGCCGATCAGCATCCCGGCCAGCCGCCGGTCGCGGCGGGCGGCCCTGACGATCGGCACCGCCGGCTCGGGCTGCCCGACCAGGAGAAGCAGGGCCGTCGCGCCGCTGCCGGCGAGTTCGTCGCAGAGGGCCGCGGGGGTGAGCGCGGTCATGTCGAGCTCGACGACCGTGCCGCCGCGGGCGGCGAGGCGGTCGCGCAGGATGCCGGTCCCCGACGCCCAGTAGACGCTCGGCTGGGTCGCCACCGCGACGCGGCCGTGGCCCGCGTCGAGGAGGAAGTCCGCGTAGATCCGCCAGCCGCGTGACTGCGCGGGGGCCAGGCGCGCGACCCACTCCGTCGGCTGTTCGGTGAGCGCGTCGAGAACCGCCGACGAGCAGAGGAACGGCAGGCCGAGCGCGTCGGCCCTGGTGGCGGCGGCGCGGGCGACCACGCTGTGGTACTCGCCGGCCAGCGCGGCCACGCCCAGGCCGGCCAGGTCGTCCACGGCCGCCGCGGCCCTGTGCGGGTCGGCCGCGGTGTCCCGGACCACCAGCTCCAGCGGCCGTCCGCCGATCCCGCCGGCCTCGTTGACCTCGTGGACGGCCAGCTCCAGCCCGGCGAGCAGGTGACGGCCCGCCTCGACCCAGCCGGGCGGGGTGAGCGGGACGAGCGCGCCGATCCGGACGGGTGGTCCGTCGGCCCGCCCGGCCCCCGGCTGCGATGGTGGCGTGTCCATGTGCGTGACGTCTCCCGTCTGATGATCCGGTGGCCAGTATGCCGGGGGCGCGGCGTCGGGAGGGCCCCGGGGGGCGAGTACGACGATCTTGCACGGGCCGCCAGCGCGTGGCGTCCACCTCTTGTCGTGACTCTCCGTTATTTTTCGAGGTGGATGAGGGGGATCCGTAGTGACTGATTCACGTGGGACCGTGTCCCGCAGGCTGTTCGTCAGCGGCATGTTCGCCGCCCTGGGCACCGTTCCGGCGGCCGCCGCCGCGGCTTCGGAAGGGACCGCCGCCGTGGCGCCCGCCAGGAGGGTGCTGCGGGCCGCGCCCGCCACCGTGTCGCTGGGCGGACAGGAGGTGTCCACCTGGGCCTACGACGGCGTGCTGCCCGGCCCGACCATCCGGGCCACGGCCGGCGGCACCGTACGGGCCAGGCTGGTCAACGACCTGCCCGCGCCGACCACCGTGCACTGGCACGGCATCAGGATCGTCCCGGAGATGGACGGCGCCCCCGGCTTCTCGCAGCGGCCGACCAAGCCCGGCGGGACGTTCGACTACGTGTTCACCGTCCCCGACCCCGGCACGTACTTCTACCACTCCCACGTGGGCATGCAGAGCGACCGCGGCCTGTACGGCCCGCTCATCGTGGAGGACCCGCACGAGCCGCTGAGGTACGACCAGGAGTTCACGGTCCTCCTCGACGACTGGCAGGACGGCGTCAAGGGCACTCCCGACGACACGCTGAGCGCCTTGAGCACCACCCCGCACGACGACACCCTGAGCAGCCACGTCCTCGGCGGCACGTCCGGCCACGTGCGCTACCCGTACTACCTGGTCAACGGCCGCACCGCGGACGAGCCGACCGTCTTCCTGAGCCGTCCCCGCGTCCGCGCCAGGTTCCGGGTGATCAACGCGGCCGCCGACACGGCCTTCCGGGTCGCGCTCGGCGGCCACCGCCTGACCATCACCCACACCGACGGTTTCCCGTGCAAGCCGGTCACCGTGGACACGGTCGTGGTCGGCATGGGGGAGCGCTACGACTTCGTCGTGACGCTCGACGCGGGGGCGTTCCCGCTGATCGCGATGGCCGAGGGCAAGAGCGGGCGGGCGTTCGCGGTGGTGCGGACCACGCCCGTCGCGCGGACGCCGTCGCCGGACGGCGAGGTGCCGGAGCTCCAGCGGAAGCAGCTCAGCTACGACGACCTCCAGGCGCGCCGCTCCCACCAGCTGCGCCCGCCGTCCAGGACCGTCACCGTCACGCTCGGCTGGCGCCAGCGCGCCGACGGCGGCAGCGAGTGGCCGCTCAACGGCCGCCTCGCCGACGACCCGCTGCGCCTGCGGGTCGAGCGGGGCGAGACGATCAGGATCGTCCTGCACAACGACACGCACATGTGGCATCCGATGCACCTGCACGGCCACACCTTCCAGGTCCGGGCGACCGAGCGTGGCGGGCCGAGGAAGGACACCGTGAACGTGATGCCGTACAAGCGGATCAGCATCGACGTGCACGCCGACAACCCCGGCGAGTGGATGTTCCACTGCCACAACCTCTACCACCAGGAGCAGGGCATGATGGGCGTGCTCGGCTACGGCAAGCCCCCGCGCCGCAAGCACGTCATGACCCACTGAGCGGCGCCCGCGCGGTCGTGTGGAGGTGACCGGCGGCGGCGGCGAGCAGAGACGTCCCCCAGAGCAGGAAGACCGGGTACGTCCCGGCGAACCCCCAGCTCCCGTCGAGGACCTCCGCGCCGCCGCCGGGCGCGCACGCGCGGGTGACGCCGAACGTCAGGCAGCTCGTCATCATCGCGCCGTACTGGCCGACCAGCAGGCCGACGGCCGCCGCCGGGACCACCGCGAGCCCGCGCGGCACCCGCCGCCCTCCCACGACGGGCACCCACCGCGGGAAGATCTGCCCCCATCGGGCGATCAGCCCCAACGTGAGCAGGCCCCCGGCCACCGGCCCGGCGACGAGCAGCGCCCAGAACACCGCCGAGCCGCCCAGCTCCGCCAGCCCCGCGCGGGAGCCCTCCGCCACGCCGAGCGGCAGGCCCAGCCCCCACAGCAGGTGCGGGACCGAGAAGCCCAGCACCGGCAGGCCGGCCGCCGTCCAGGTCGCCGCCCTGGCCCAGAGCGCGGGACGGACCGTCCCGTCGGCCCGGCGTTCGTGCGGTCGCGCGGCGGTACGCGTGCCGAACCGGACGGTCGCCAGCGCCACCAGCACCCCCAGCGCGGCGAACAGCGCCTGCCGGACGAGCAAGGGGTCGTCGAGCTTGCCGAACGCCACCCGCATGACCAGGTTCCCGGGCGCGACCAGCGCGAGCGCGGCCGCGGCGGCCCAGCCCGCGGCCAGCAGCGCCGGCCGAGTGGTTGATCTCATGGCCGTCCACGGTAGGCCGGGCGGCCCGCCCGCGGTCTCCCTCCCGAGGGGGAACCGGCTCCCCCGTCAGGGGCAGGGTCACGCGAGGTCGAGCGGTCGGCCGGACGATCCGCAACTCCTGCGGCGACAACGCCGTCAGCCGCCCGGTGGCCTCAGCCGGGGACCGGGCCGCCGGCCCGCCGTACGGCTTCGGTGAAGGCGTCGTACGGCAGGCCGCCCGCGCCGCTCCACATCTTCTGGGCCAGGACGGCGAAGGTCGGCTCGATCAGGTCGCGTACGTCGTCCTCGGTGTAGGGCGCCGCGGTGATGTCGTTCCACACCGCCGACATGGCGCCGAGCAGCCGCGGATCGCCTGGGGCGACGCTCTGGCCGTCGGGGAAGACGTGCGGCGCCCAGTGCTCGTACAGGTGCTCGCCGTCCAGGCCGTCGGGGTGGTAGTAGGTGGCGGCCGGGACGACGTACAGCAGGGAGTCGCTGGTGTTGATGAAGGAGTGGCCGTCCCGCCCGGCCTCGTGCGGGCCGTACCAGACGGTGGCCCAGCAGTTGACCACCACGTCCCGGTCGTAGCCGTCGGGGACGCCGCCCGCCATCCTCGTCAGGCTGCCCCAGGCGCGCGGGCGTTTGCCCAGCGCCCGCAGATGGGCCGCCATCGCGTTGAAGAACTCCTTGTAGCGCGGCTCGTCGGCCAGGTACTCGTCGGCGCCGAAATGCGCGTGGGGGCCGCGGAACCAGGGGGCGAACTCGGTGAACAGGTCCTTGACGAACTGCGTGGCCGCCGGCTTCGACAGGTCCAGGTGGTCGTCGCCCAGCCCGAGCGAGGGACGGAACCGGACGAGCGCCAGCGCGTGGGCGGGCGCGTCGATCTCGGGGACGACGGTGACGCCGTTGGCCGCCGCCGTGTCCTCGAAGGAGTCCCAGTCCGCCCGGTCGTAGGCGCCGTCGGCCGAGGCGAGCCCGGCCAGCGCGGGGTCGCCGGGCACCAGGCGGAAGCCCGCCTGTACGTCGTCCCAGGTGCCGCCGGGGTCCAGGAAACCGTTGTCGTTGAGGTGCAGCTGCAGCTCGTTGAGCTTGAACCAGCCCATGACGGCCAGCCGCTCGCGGATGAAGCCGGGGGTGAAGAAGCGGCGGCCCACGTCCAGCACGAAACCGCGCACCGGGTAGTCGGGCCAGTCGGCGGCGCCGCCCACCGGCAGCTCGGCGGTGGTGCGCAGGATCTGCAGCAGGCTGCGCGTGCCGTAGAACAGGCCGGTGGGCGTGGGCGCCGAGATCCGGACCTGCTCGCCGGTGACGTCGAGCAGGTAGCCCTCCTCGGCGAAGCGGTCGCCGCCCGCCTCGCACGTCAGCGCGGGGTCGAGGGTCAGGACGACGTCCCCGGCGCGCGCCGGGCCCCCGGCGGCGGTGAGGGTCAGGCCGGTGAGGTGCCCGATCTCCCGGACGAGCCGCTCGCGCAGGGCGGGCTCGTCGCCCACGACCCTGGCCAGCCGGCCGTGCGGGAGGGAACCGGTGCCGCCGTCCCAGTGCTGGAGGCGGGGGACGACGACCGGACGCGGGTTACCCAAGGTCGGCCTCCTCCCGGATCTCCACGACCGGCTCCTGGCAGCCGTCCAGCTCCAGGACGACGATCTCGTTGGCGCCCTCGCGCAGCAGCGGCCAGGGCAGGTAGAGGGTGCGCTGGGGTCCCCGGTCCCAGTAGCGGCCCAGGCAGAACCCGTTGATCCAGACGTAGCCCTTGGTCCAGCCGGGCAGGGCGAGGTAGGCGTCGCGCGGCTCGGCCACGGTGAGCGTGCCGCGGTGGAAGACCGGCCCGGTCGTCGCGCCCGTACGGCCCCACGGCAGCCCCGACACGTCGTCCAGCGGGATCGGCACCGCCTCCCAGTCGTGGACGTACTGGCGTTCGTGCCGCACGCCGCCGACGATGCCCTTGCGGTCGCCCAGCCGCGGCCCGTAGTTGACCCGGCCCATCGACTCGACCAGCAGCTCGACGACCGCCGACGGTCCGGGCACCGCGACGGGCACACCGGTCAGCCGGTCCCGTTCGAGCACCGCCACCGGCTCGCCGTCCACGAACAGGTGCGCCCGGTCGGCCAGGCCGTCCACGTGCAGCTCGTACGGCCGCCGCGGCCCGTGGACGGTGGCCCGGTAGAGCACCAGCCCGTGGGCCAGCCCGAGCTCCTCGAACGTCGGCGGCCGCGCCGAGCGGACCACGTCCTGGGGGAGCGCGTCGAACAGCCGCAGCGACTGCGTCAGCTCGACGGCGCCGGGCGGGAGGGTCGGCGGCAGCGGCTCCGGCTCGGGCACCGGGCCCCGGGAGTGGGCGGCCAGCACCTTCCTGAAGGCCCAGAACTTCTCGGTCGGCGCGCCGCGCTCGTCGATCGGCGCGTCGTAGTCGTAGGAGGTGACGGTCGGCTGGTACTCCCGGTCCTGGAGGTCGCCTCCCAGGTTGGCGCCGGCCCAGGTGCCGAAGTTGCTGCCGCCGTGCGCCATGTAGAGGTTGACCGACGCGCCCGCGGCGAGCATGCGTTCCAGGATGCCGGCCACCTCGGCGGCGTCCCTGGTGGTGTGGGTGTCGCCCCAGTGGTCGAACCAGCCGTTCCAGAACTCCATGCACGCCGGCGGGTCGTCGGGCCGGAAGCGGGCCAGCTCGGCGAAGGAGCCCTCGGGGTCGGAGCCGAAGTTCACCGTCGCCCGCACGCCCGGCAGGGTGCCGCCGGTCAGCATGTGGTCGATCGCGCCGTCGGAGGTGAACAGGGGCACGTCCAGGCCCCGCTCCCGCAGCCCGTCGGCCAGCCAGGCCAGGTAGCGGCGGTCGGAGCCGTAGGAGCCGTACTCGTTCTCGACCTGGATCATGGACACGTTGCCGCCGCGGGTGACCTGCCGGGCGGCGACGATCGGGATCACCTCGTCGAAGAAGCGCCCGACGTGGCCGAGGAAGGTCTCGTCGTGGCAGCGCAGCCGCGCGTCCCGGTCGGCGAGCAGCCACCAGGGCAGGCCGCCGTTGTCCCATTCGGCGCAGATGTAGGGCCCCGGCCGCACGATCGCCCGCAGCCCCTGCTCGGCCGCCAGGTCCAGGAAGCGGCCCAGGTCGGCCTGGCCGGTGAAGTCGAAGTGGCCGGGCCGGGGTTCGTGCAGGTTCCAGGCGACGTACGTCTCGACGGTGTCCAGGCCCATGGCCCGCAGCATGGCCAGGCGCTGCCGCCACTGCTCCGGAAGGACCCGGAAGTAATGCATCGCTCCCGACAGCACCTGAGTCATGCCTTCTTCTCTCTTCTGGTCCGGTCAGCGGGTGACGATCTCGTAGAGGGCGAGGTTGCCCCATTCGAGATTCGCCTTGTGGACGATCAGCCGGATCTTCTGGATGGTCACCGGCGCGGGCAGCCGCATCGTGCTGGTCTCGACGGTAGCGCTGCTGGACGGCCAGTCGATCAGGTGGTGGTCGACCTGGGTGACCCAGGAGCCGCCGTCCCAGGTCTGCAACGACACGTCGGTGATGCCCTGCCCCTTGGCCCAGGCGGTGTGCAGGGTGACCTCGGAGACGGCGCGCGGCGCGCGGTAGTCCACGGTGATGTCGCCGGGCAGGGTCACGCCGGTCGAGGCCGAGGCCCACGGCGTGCCGGGGTCGCCGTCGATCAGGTTCTCCAGCGCGGACGCCGACGGGAACGACGAGGTCGCCACCGGGACGCCGCCGGGCGGCAGGTACGACTCGGTGGCGGCGGGCACGCTCAGCCGCACCTCGCCGATCCGGAAGCGCCCCTCGCCCGTGACGACCAGCCGAACCCGGCGGGTGGTCACCTCGGCGGGGAGCGTGACGGCCTGCTTCGCGCCGGTCGCCCTGGTCTGCCAGGTACGGCCGTCCTCGGAGGTCTGGACGTCGAACGCGAGGTCCGGCGCGCCGGTCACCTCGACCCGGCTGAAGGTGCGGGGCAGGGCGTAGGTCAGGTCGACATTGCCGGGGAAGGCCGGCTTGGGCCCGCTCTGCCAGAACGTGGCCGGGTCGCGGTCGGCCAGCCGCTCCAGGTGGCCCTTGGGCGTGAACGTGCTGCTCACCCGGGGGAGCGGGACGGCCCGCTGGTAGGCGCCGAGATCGGGGGCCGCGTCGGGGACGGGCGTGCCGGCCAGGTCGGCGACGGCGGGCAGGCTCACGCCCGCGTCGGACACCGGCGAGCCGTCCAGCGGCCGGTAGCCGGCCAGGCCGCCGGAGCCGGGCGAGGCCAGCTTCGGGTCGGCCACGATCGCCCGGTGGTCGGGCCCCGTCGGCGGTTGCGGCGTGCCCCAGTAGAGGTTGTGGTCGTAGACCGCGCCGTTCTTGCCGTCGAACCCGGCGCCGGCCGCGTTGAGGAAGACGTTGTCGCGCACCTTGACGCCCGCGGCGTCGTTGTAGATCCGCACGACCTTGCCCAGCGGATATTTGCCGGCCCCGGCCAGCGGCGGCTTGACCTCGACCACCCGGCCGTCGGCGTAGACGGTGTTGTTGTGCAGGTCGGTGCCCTGGGTGGCGGTCGACAGCCCGAACACCTCGTAGCCGTCGCTCTCGCTGACGTTGTAGCGGACCACGGTGTCGCGGGTGGGTGCGCCGGCGAAGGAGACGGCGATGAAGAACCCGCCGTCGTTGTGGTGGCTGTAGTTGTACTGCACGAGGCTGCGGTTGTTGTCGGCGTCGGCGTCGAAGCCGTGCCCGTCGGAGCCCGGCCCGTTGAACCCGGTGCCGCTGACCTCGTTGCGCTGGACGACGAGATCGTCGTTGCCCTGCCACCAGATGCCGACGTTGCCACCGGTCGGCTTGGTCCGGCCGGTCACCGCCCGCTCGACCTTGTTGCCCTCGACGAGCGCGCCCTTGGTGTGCATCGGGGTGATGCCGCCGCCGGTCACGTCATGGACGCGGTTGCCGCGGACGACGACGCCCGTGCTCGGCGTCCAGGTGTTCACCTCGCTGTCGGGGATGCCGGTCTCGGCCGGGTAGAGGCTGGTCATGCCGTTGCGGCGGGACCAGGTGGACCACATGATGAACCCGTAGGAGCCGATCTTCGAGATCTCGTTGTCCTCGATGACCAGCCGGTCGAAGAAGGTCGGGACGCTGTTGCCCCTGATCGAGACCAGCAGTCCGGCGGTGGCGACGCTGTGGCCGCCGGCGCCGTCCACGTCGTGGATGTCGAGGTTGCGCAGGGTGACGTCGGCCAGCCTGCCGGCGTCCTTGGCGTACAGGTTGACGCCGGTGCGGTAGACGGGCCGGCCGTCGCTGTTGGTCACCTGGAGGCCGTCCACGACGAAGTCGTGCACGTCGCTGATGGTGACCGCGGCGCCGTCCAGCCCGCCGCCCTCGATCAGCGGCTTGGCGCCCTGGCCGTAGGAGCCGACGGTCGCCGGGCGGCCGGGCGCGCCGGCGCCCTTGATCGTGAGCCGGCCGGTCCAGCGCTGTCCGGCCCTGAACAGCAGCCGGTCGCCGGGGCCGAGCGTCAGTTCGCTCGCCTTGTCCAGGCTCCGCCAGGCGGTGGCCGGGCTCGATCCGTCGGCCGAGTCGTTCCCGGCCGAGGCGTCGACGTAGTAGGTGGTGCCGTTCGCGGCCTGGGCCGGGGTGGCGGCCAGGAGTCCGGCGAACAGGGTCAGCGCGGTGACGATGACGCGCAAGAGGGGGCGTCCTTTCCAGGTCATTTGCCGATCCCGGCGGTCATGCCTTCGACGACGCGCCGGCCGAGCCAGATGTAGAGGATGACCATCGGATAGATGAGGATCACGATCCCGGCGAACAGGCCACCCCAGTCGGAGCTGTACTGCATGGTCGAGTACAGGTTGAGCAGGGCCGCCGGCAGGGTGCGTTCCTCGGGCAGCGGGGTGATGATCAGGACCAGCAGGGTGGAGTTCCACAGGCCGATCACGTTGAGCACGAGCACGGTCGTCAGCCCGGGCCGGGCCAGCGGCGCGATGACCCGCACGAACGAGGTCAGCGGCCCGGCGCCGTCCAGTTCGGCGGCCTCCTCGACCTCCTTGGGCAGCGACCGGAAGTACCCGGTCAGGACGAACACCGCGAACGGCAGCGACAGGACGACCTCGAACACCAGCAGCGTGATGCGGTTGTCCCACCAGCCGGTGACCCAGTCCTCCATGAACGTGTAGACCGACAGCTTGGCCACCACGATCGGGATCGCCATGGTCTGCAGCGGGATGCTCAGCCCCATGGCGAAGAACCCGGTGATCGGGCCGGCGATCCGCCGCGACGAACGCGACAGCGCGTAGGCGGCGGGCGCCGCGATCGCGACGATGAGGAACGAGCCGAGCGCGGTCAGGACGACGCTGTTGAGCGCCGCGGCCGAGAACTGGCCGGCCTGCCAGGCCGAGTCGTAGTTCTCCCAGGCGGGGGAGGCCGGCAGCGCGAACGGGTGCAGCCACACCTCGCCCGAGGACTTCAGCGACTGCAGGCCGACCCAGGCGACCAGGGCCAGGTTGAAGGCCACCCACGCCCACAGGGCGACGGCCGTCAGGCGGGGCAGCAGGAGGTCGCCCACCAGCCGGGCCAGGGGACGCCTCACCGGGGGGACGGTCGTCATGACAGCTCCACGCTCTCTCGGCGGGTGATGCGGCGGACCAGGACGATGAGCACGATGGTGATCAGGGTCACCACCACGCCCATCGCGGCGCCGGACCCCAGCTCGGGCACGCCGCCCCCGGTGATCACCGTGTACTGCTGCACGGCCACGGTCCTGGCCTGCAGCGGCGGGGCGCCGGGCGTGCCGCCGGTGGTGAAGGCGATCACGATCTCGAACACCTTGAGGCTGTTGACCACCCACAACACGGCGGCGACGGCGAACACGTCCCAGGTGAGCGGCAGGGTGATGTGGCGGAACTGCTCCCACTTGGTCGCGCCGCCGAGCACCGCGTCCTCGTACAGGTGGGGCGGGATGCCGTCCACGGCCGACATCATCAGCGCGATGTAGAAACCGGTGGAGGACCACACCAGGCCGCCGATGACGCACCTGAACACCAGGTCGGGGCCGAGCCAGGGCAGCCCGTCGATGCCCGCCCAGCCCAGGATCTGGTTGACCACGCCGCCGGGGTTGAGCAGGAACCCGACCGCGGCGCCGACCGCGATCGCCGAGATGATCATCGGCAGGAAGACGACGGACCGGATGAAGGCCCGTCCCTTCAGGTGGCGCAGCGCCATCATCGACAGGAACGTGATCCCGAAGACCAGGGCGCCGCCCGCGACCGCCAGCAGGAAGGTGTTGGCGAACGACTGCAGGAACGCGTCGCTGCGCAGCAGCGCCTGGTAGTTGCGCAGGCCGCGCCACTCCATCTCGGCGCCGGGCCCGGCCCACCGGTAGAGGCTGACCCACACCCCGTAGAAGGAGGGCAGCACGAACAGCAGCGTGTAGAGCGCGAGCGCGGGCAGCAGGAAGGGCCAGAAGGCCCGTTCCCGCGCCGGCCGCAGAACCTTGCCGCGGTACGGATCCCGCGACGGGAGCGCCGTCTCCGCAACGAGGGAGCCGTATGCCATGTCAGCCCTTGTTCGCGAGGTAGTCGGCGGTCTTCTTCTTGCCCTGCGCGACGAACTCGGCGGCGTCGATCTTGCCCGCCATGAGCTGGTCGTCCAGGGGCAGCAGCAGGTCGACCCAGTAGGACTTGTCGGCGGCCAGGGTGTCGTAGGTCTTGTGCACCGCGGGCGCCTCGGAGATCGCCTTCTGGACGTCGGCCAGGAAGTCGGGGGCCGGGATGTCGGGACGCGAGGGGATGTTGAGCGCCTCGGTGGAGATGCGGCCCAGGTACTTGCTCTGCAGTGCGAAGGCCAGGAACTCCTTGGCCGTCTCGACGTTCTTGCCCTTGACGTTGACGCCCCAGCCGAGCGCGCCGACCTCGACGGAGTTCTTACCGCCCGCCGGGAGCTGGAAGGAGCGGATCTTGGCGCCGGCCGGGGTCTTCGTCTTGACCTCGCTGGCCAGCCAGGTGCCGTTGATGTTCAGGCTGGAGTTGCCCTGCGCCCAGTCGTCCTGCGCGGCCGGGTACTTGGTGGCCATGTGGTCCTTCTGGAAGTAGCCGCCCTTGGTGAGCTGCTCGACCTGCTTGGCGGCGGCGAGCACCTCGGGCTTGTCCCAGGCCGCGGCGTCCTTGGACAGGGCCAGCAGGCTGCCGGCGCCGTTGGCGCGGACCAGGGCCGAGTAGAACCAGTAGACGTTGTAGAACGGGATGGTGCCGTCCTGGCCGATGCCGGTCCTGCCGTCGGCCTTCTCCTTGTCGAGGAAGGCGATCAGGTCCTCCCAGCTGCGCGGCGGGCTGGCGGCCAGGCCGGGGTGCTTGGCGGCGTCGTACCAGACGGCGGTGGAGATCACCGTGTGCGGGACGAAGCCCATCCCCTTGTCGTCGGAGGCAGCCTGCCGGACCGAGTCGGGCAGCACGTCGCCGACGGTCTTGCCCTCGCCGGGCACCTGCTTGGTGAGCAGGTCGTCCAGCGGGGCGTTCAGGTTCTGGGCCCGCCAGCCGGGCAGGTTGTCGGTCGCGACGTCGAACAGGTCGGGGCCCTGGCCGGCGGCCATCTCGGTGGGCAGGTTCTCGGTGCCCTTGCGGCCGACGAACTTCGCGTCCACCTTGACGTTGTTCTGCTTGGCGAAGTCGTCCAGAATCGCCTTGAAGATCTTGGCCTGCGGCTCCTGCTCGCCCCAGGAGGAGCGGTAGACGAGGGACTTCTGCCCGGCCTGCCCGGCCGGGGCGCCGCTGTTCTTGTTGCCGCACGCGGCCACGCCGAACGCCAGCGCGCCGACCGCCACCAGCGCGGCCGTCCGGGAGAGGACGTTGGTCATGGTTGTCACCTTTCAAGGGGGGAGTGCTCGGCGAGAGTGATCACCGTGCCGGACAGGCGGGCGCGCTCGGCCGCCCACACCACGCGGTGCGTGGCCAAACTCTCGTGACCGCTGGAACGGATCATCGCCGGGTCGCCGGCGGCCACGGCGTCGAGGAAGGCGTCCATCAGGCCGTCGTCGCCGCCTCCGTGGCCGCCGGCCATCGAGGCCCCGTCGCCGCTCTGCGTGTCGATCACCGTGATCTCGTCGGTGAGGAAGTCGTGCAGGCGCAGGCGCACGCCGTCGCCCTCGATGGAGCCGTGCGTGCCGAAGATCCGGGTCTTGCGGTGCTCCAGGGCGGCGAAGGCGGTGACCGTGAGCGAGGCGGTGGTGCCGTCGGCGAACTGCAGGTTCACCACCTGGCTGTCGACCACGTCGTTGTCGCAGGCGAACACGCACCGGCCGTAGGGGCCCTCGCCCAGCGCGGTCAGCACGCCCTGCTCGGTGTGGTCGGCGGTGACCGCCGACAGCGGCCACCACTCCTTGTCCGGATCGCCCAGGCAGCCCAGGTACAGCCGCTTGGCCGAGTACGGGCAGGTGGCCTCCACCGGGCAGTCGAGGCAGTTGGCCGTGGCGCCGGCCGGGGCCTGCTCCTCGCGGAAATAGACGAGATCGCCGAAGGAGGACACCCGTTGCGGCAGACTGCCCTTGATGTAGGCCATCCAGTCGAGGTCGTGGCAGGCCTTGGCCAGCAGCAGCGGAGCAGACTCGGCCTCGTTGCGCCAGTTCCCGCGGACGAAGGAGTGCGCCTGGTGCCACCAGCCGACCTGCTCCAGGTGCTGGATGTTCATGATCTGGCCGACGGCGCCCTCGTCGACGAGCGACTTGAGCGCGCGGGTGTAGTGCGTGTACCGCATGACGTGGCAGACCGCCAGGATGACCCCGTTGCGCTCGGCGGCCTCGGTGATGCGCCCGGCCTCCTCCTCGGTGGGGGCCATCGGCTTCTCCAGCAGGATGTGGTAGCCGAGGTCGGCCGCGGCGACCGCGGGCTCGACGTGCATGCGGTCCTGGGTGCCGATGATCATGGCGTCGGCCAGCCTGCCCGCAGCCAGGAGGTCGGTCCAGTCGGCGAAGACGTTGCCGGGCGCGATGCCGTGCTCGGCGGCGAAGGCGGCGCGGCGGCGCGGATCAGGTTCGGCGACGGCCACGACCCTCGCGCGGCCGGTCGCCAGGGCCCGGCGGGCGTACAGGGTGCTCCGCAGCCCAGCGCCCGCGACGGCGAGCGTGACGTCGGGTTCCGACATCGATGTCCTTCCGGTTTGCCACATAGTAATTAAAGCTGTTTTTATTAGTCCCTGTTTGTATTGGTCGCCAGGCAGCACTGTCAAGGGGGGTCCATGCGGAAGGTCGCGCTCCAGGGAAGCGACGCACATCGCTTGCGGCGGATCAACATGATCGCGACGCTGCGGGCGATCCGCGCGGCGGGCGTCGTCCCGCTCACCGACCTGGCCCGTCGTGCCGGGCTGTCCAGGCCGACCGTGGAGGGCCTGGTCGAGGAGCTGCACACGCACGGCTGGCTGGAGGAGGTCGCGCCCGAGGCCGGCCAGATGGGCAGGCCGGCCCGCCTCTACCGGTTCCGGGCCGCGACCGGCTACGTCGTCGGCGTCGACATCGGCTCCTCCAGCGTCCGCGCGCAGGTGACCGACCTGGAGGGCCACGCCGTCGGCCTCGGCTTCACCCGCGTCCAGGCCGACTACGGCAGGGCCGAGCGGCTGGCGGCCGTACGCGCGACGATGGCGGCCGCGCTGCGGGAGGCCGGCGTCACCGCGGACCAGGTGCTGTCGGTGGCGGTGGGCACCACCGGCGTGGTGAGCCCGTCCGGGACGGTCCGCCTGTGCGTGGGGCTGCCCGAGTGGACGGGCCTCGACCTGGCGGCGGAGGTGGGCCGCGACTACCCCTGCCGGATCCTGGTGGAGAACGACTGCAACCTCGCGGCCCTGGCCGAACGGTGGGCCGGGGTGGCCCGCGAGGTGGACGACGTGGTGTTCGTGCTGTCCGGCGTGCGCACCGGCGCGGGCATGCTGGTGCGCGGCGAGCTGCACCGCGGCGGGCGCGGCATGGCCGGGGAGATCGGCGCGCTGCACCTGGTCGGCTGGCACCGCGCCCCCGACCACCTGGCGCGCTTCGCCCCCGAGGCCGCGCCGGAGGAGGTGGCCGGGCTGGTCTTCGCCGCGGCCAGGGAGGGCGACCCCGCCGCCCGGTGGGCCGTCGAGCAGTACGCGCACGACCTGGCCGAGGGCATCGCCGCCATCGTCCTGACCGTGGACCCCGACCTCGTGGTGGTGGGCGGCGGCGTCTCGCGCTCCGGCGACGTGCTCATGGAGCCGCTGCGGCGGCACCTGGACCCGCTCTGCCTCGAACCGCCCGCCCTGGCCATCTCCACGCTCGCCGACCAGGCCGTCGTGCTCGGCGCCGTACGGCACGCGCTCAACCACGTGGACGAGCTTCTCTACGACGTGGATCTCCCTCTTGACCTGACCCTCTTCAGGCAAGATATTAAAGCTTGATTAATTAGTAACTCGGGCGCCCGACCGTCATCTCCCAAGGAGTTGCCGTGTTCCGAGTTCTCTTACCGTGCGCCGCACTGGTCCTGACCTTCGTGGCCGCGCCCACCCCCGCCTATGCCGCCACCTCCTACTACGTCGACCCCGCCGGCGACGACTCCGCCGACGGGCACTCCCCGTCCACCGCCTGGCGCACCCTGGACAAGGTCAACGCCCAGACGTTCCAGCCCGGCGACACCGTCCGCTTCAAGGCCGGCGGCCAGTGGACCGGCCGTCTCGCGCCGCGCGGCTCGGGCACGGCCGGCAGCCCGGTCACCTTCACCTCCTACGGCGCCGGATCCCGGCCGTCCATCGCGGGCGGCGGCGTCGTGGACGCGGCCGTCAAGCTCGCCGACCTGCACGACGTCGTCCTCGACGGGTTCGAGGTGACCAACACCGGATCGGGAAGCACGCCGCGCATCGGCATCGCGGTCACCGCGACCGACCTCGGCGCCGTCCCCCGGATCACCGTGCGCGGCAACTACGTGCACGCGATCCAGGGCGCCGCCTCCGGCTCGCAGTCCTCCAACCCGTCCGCGGGCGGCATCATCGTCAGCGCCCTGGGCAAGAACACCGCCACCTACTACCAGGACCTGCTCATCGAGGGCAACGAGGTCGCCGACTCCCGCTCGTACGGGATCGTCACCTGGTCGCAGTGGATGCAGCGCGAAGGCTGGACGTCCCTGTGGAGCGACCTCATGGGCATCCCCGCCGCCGACTACCGGCCCTGGACGCCGAGCACGGGCGTGGTCGTCCGCGGCAACGACGTGCACGACATCTCGGCGGGCGGCATCACCGTCATGCAGGCCCAGGGCGCGCTCATCGAGCGCAACCGGGTCGCCAGGACCGCGCAGAACCACGGCAACGTCGGCATCTGGTGGGCCGGGGCCGACGACACCGTGGTCCAGTTCAACGAGGTGTCCGGGACGAAGTACTGGGGCCTGTCCAGCGACGGCAACGCCTTCGACGCCGACGCCTCCGTCCACCGCAGCCTGGTCCAGTACAACTTCAGCCACGACAACGAGGGCGGCTTCTTCATCGCCGTCTCGACCGGCACCGGACCGGCCGAGGCGACCATCCGCTACAACGTCAGCCAGAACGACGCCAACCAGGTCTTCGCCTTCTCCACCAACACCAGGAACATCGACGCCTACAACAACACCATCTGGGTGCCGCTGACGCCGTTCATTCAGAACCACCCGGACCGGGCGTCGTTCAGCCTGGTCAAGGTGTGGAGCAGCTCGGTGAGCAACATCCGGCTGCGCAACAACGTCATCCACAACGGCGCCAACCTCCCCTACAACGACAGCGGCGTCGTGCAGTACGACCGCAACCTCTACCACTCCGGCCCGGTCCCCGGCGGCGACAAGGCCGCCCTGTCCGGCAACCCGCAGCTGACCGCCCCTGGCACCGCCGGCTCACTGTCCGACCTGTCCGGATACCTTCCGTCCGCGTCGTCCCCGGTCCTGCGGCAGGGCCTGGAGATCGCCTCCGACGGCGGCCGTGACGTCTCCGGCACGGCCCTGCCCTCGGGCATGCCCGACCTCGGCGCCGTCCAGCGGACGGCGGGCGCGGGCCTGTCGGAGCCGGCCGCCACCGCGACCACCTCCTTCGGCAACGGCCAGAGCACCACGCCCGCCGCCCTCACCGACGGCTGGGACTACGCGACCTGGGCCAGCCCGTCCTCCGGCGTCACCTATCCGGGCACCATCACCCTCACCTTCCCCAACCCCAGAACGGTCGGCGAGGTCGTGCTGGCCACCCACTTCGGCCAGGGCCAGGGCATCACCTCCCTCGACGTCCAGACCTGGAACGGCTCGGCCTGGGTGACCCAGGCGGCCGGCGCGGCGATCACCTGGGCGAGCAACACCGCCACGGTCGAACGCCGCCCGGTGCCGCTGCCCGCCCCGGTCACGACCACCCAGGTGCGCCTGGTCGTCAAGGCCGCCAACCACACCTGGGGCAACCTGTCCGTCAGCGAGATCACGACCCGCTGAGCCCGCCGCTCACGAAGGTCGCGCCGGGAGCGGTGAACGCGTTGTTGCGCGACGGGGCCGGCAAACTGCTCGGCGGCGGCAGCACGTTCGTGGACGACGTCAAGGCCGGCAGTCCGCCCAGGTTCA
>NZ_JBFAOV010000065.1:0-28305 GCF_040675375.1 Nonomuraea sp. NPDC049607 | reverse complement strand
GACCGTGGCCCGGGTGACCCCTCCAGCCGTGGTGTGATGCTGGACCTGGACGCCAAGACGTTCGCCGAGCTGACCGGCGGCAAGTTCAACCCCGACACCCTGGGCGTGGACGGCGTCAAGGGCGAGGGCCACATCAAGATCCAGTATGTGGTGACCAAGTGGGGTCAGGGTGTGGGCAAGAAGGCCGCTCCGGTGGCGTTCGACACCGGCGCCTGGCGTCAGCAGGACACCGGCACCGTCCCCCTGTCGGTCAAGAAGTAACACCCGCACAGCGCGTACACGACGAAGGGCGTTCCCCGACCACGGGGAACGCCCTTCTCGCATGTCTCAGAGCACCGACGCCGACGGCCCGGTCGTCATCGTGACCCCCGCCACGGCGAACTCGCCCACGTCGGCGACCGCCGCCTGCCCCTTCTCGCTGGCCATCGCCGCGAGGAACGACTGCTCGTCGTCCCAGGTCAGCACCGCGACCAGGTGGTAGGCGGGCCGCTGCCCGCCCCCGGCCACCGGACGCTGGACGGTGTAGGCCCGCAGGTCGGGCAGCGCGGCCGCGAGCGGGACGTGGATCTCGTCGTAGTGCTTGTCGAAGGCCGCGACGTCCTCGGGGTGGTGGTAGAGCACGATGAGCTGGAATGCCATGGTCCGCCTCCGGATCGTGATGTCCTGCCACGAAATCACAGCCCGGGTTCCCTGATAACCCCGACGGAACGGGCAAATAGGAAGTAGGTCAGCTCGGCACGCGGGTGACGAGAATCCCGTCGTCGTCGCTGAACAGCTCGGCCCCCGGCGAGAACGTGACGCCGCCGAACGTGACCGGCACGTCCCGCTCGCCGGTGCCCGTCTTGCCGCTCTTGCGCGGGTTGGAGCCCAACGCCTTCACACCGAGATCCAGCTCGCGCAGCGCGGTCACGTCCCGGACGGCGCCGTGGATCACCACGCCCGCCCAACCGGCCGCGACCGCCCCACCCGCGATCATGTCGCCCATCAGCGCGGCGTGCAGCGAGCCGCCGCCGTCCACCACCAGGACCCGTCCTTCGCCGGGCTCCGACAGGACCGCCTTGAGCAGGGCGTTGTCCTGGTGGCAGCGCACGGTGGCGATCGTGCCGTGGAAGGCGCGGCGCCCGCCGTACTGGCGGAGTTGCAGGTCGCAGGAGTCGAGCTCGTCGCCGCGCTCGTCGTACAGGTCCGCGGTGTTCATGGGGGCCTTTCCTGGCGGAGTGTCAGCGGTCGCGTTCATGCTGCCACGCCGGGCTCCCAGGAGGTCGGCAAGCCGGTCGGCCCGGCCGGGGTCGCGGCCCCGGCAGAAGGGCGAGGTCGCCGAGACCCACGTTCTGGCCGCCGGTTCCGCTATCGGTCGTGGCCCGCGCCGAGCCAGGAGGCGTAGTCGGCCACCCCGGTCTCGACGTCGTAGGCGGGCTCGAAGCCGGTGTCCTCGCGCAGCCGGGTGATGTCGAGGTAGGTGTCACGGCCGGTCCCGGCGGGGTCGCGGCCCTCGCGCAGCTCGACGTCCGCGCCGGGCACGGCCCGCCGGATCGCCGCGGCGACCTCGCCGTTGGTGGTCATCCGCCCGGTGGCCACGTTGTACGTGCGATGGCGCAGCCGCTCGGCCGTCTGCAGCGACGCGATGGCCCGCGCGCAGTCCTTGACGTAGCACAGGTCGCCGCCGTCCCCGGCGTACGCGCCCCACGCGGGGCTCGTCAGGTCCGGCGCGGAACCCCGTACGGCGGCGTGCACGAGCTGCGGCAGCAGGAAGAACGGTGAGCGCGGGTGCCCGAGCGGCCCCCAGATCGCGCCGATGCGGAGGTTGACCACCTCCAGGCCGGTCGCCGCGGCCAGATGACCGGCCATCAGCTCGCCGATCTTCTTGAACGTCGGGATCGGGTGGGAGGCCGCCATCGTCAGCGGCAGGTCCTCGCCCAGCGGACCGGGGGCCTCGACGCCGCCGTAGACGCCGATGGTGCTGGCCAGGCCGAGCCGGGACACCTGCCATTCGGTGGCGGCGTGGAAGACGTTGAGCAGGCTCGCGACGGACTTCTCGACCCCCTCGACCGGCTCGTGCGCGCCGGGCGGCCACGGGATCGAGCCCGCCAGGTGCACGATCCCGGTGATCTTGTGCCGGTCGCCCAGGGCGAGCAGCGAAGCGCGGTCGTCGAGGTCGGCCTGCTCGACGGCGAGCCGCCCCTCGGCCTCGCCGGCCAGCAGCGCGGGCACCTCGGGGGCCCGGCGCTGGACGAGCACGACGGATTCGCCGAGGTCGAGCAGCGCTCGCGCGGTGTGCGTCCCGATGAAGCCGAGCCCGCCCGTGATGAGGATCATACTGTTCCTTTCATCAGCATCACTGATCGTCAGTGCTGCTGATGATTAACGTAGTACGCGGACAGGGTGGCTGTCCAATGGGGCATCCCGGGGGCGGCGGATCTGGATTCATCCCGCTAAAGTTCATGATTCGGTACCGCTGCTGTCCCCAGGAGTCACCGCCTCATGCCGAACGCCGAGCCTTTACGTCCTGGAGACCCCACGTCCTTGGGAGCCCACCGGATCACCGGATGGCTGGCCTCCGGCGGGCAGGGGGTCGTCTACCTCGGCCAGGGGCCGGACGGGCGGCCCGTGGCCGTCAAGGTCCTGCACGGCATCGTGGCCGGTGAACGGTTCGCCGCCCTGACGGAGGCGGCCCGCCGGGTCGAGCCGCCGGGCGTCGCGCGGGTGCTCGACGCGGCCTGGGGGCGGTTGTCGTACATCGTGAGCGAGTACGTGGAGGGGCCGTCGCTGGCCGAGGTGGGCCGGCTCGGCGGCGGTCAGCTGCGGCACCTGGCGGTCGGCACCGCCACGGGGCTGGCCGCGGTGCACCGGGCGGGGCTCACGCACGGTGACCTCAAGCCGTCCGGCGTGCTGCTCGGCCGGGACGGCGCGCGTCTGGTCGGCTTCGGCACCGCCGGCACGGGGCCGGGCTCCGGTCGTGCCGGTGCGGGGACCGGGCCCGGACAGGGGGCCGACGGGGGCGCGGTGGCGTACATGGCGCCGGAGCAGCTGGACGGAGGCTCGGCGGGGGCGGCGGCGGACGTCTTCGCGTGGGCGTCGGTGATGGTGTTCGCGGCCACGGGCCGTCCGCCGTTCGGCGACGACGCGCCGCCCGCGGTCGCGGGGCGCATTCTTCGGGGGGAGCCGCAGCTCGGCGAGCTGCCGGACCCGTTGCGTGAGATCGTCCGCGCCTGCCTGGCCAAGGATCCTCAGGCGCGCCCGCCCATGACGACCGTCCTGCCCCTCCTCCTGGGCGAACCCCACCCGGCCACCGCCCCCGGCCCGCATCCGACCGGCCCGCATCCGACCGGCCCGCATGCCGGTGGCACGTTCCCGGGTGGCGGGCAGGCCGGTGGCGGGCATCCGGCAGGGCTGCCGTCCGGCGGTCCCGTGGCTGGTGGCGCGGCGGCCGGCAGTGCGGCGGCCGGCAGTGCGGCGGCTGGTGGTGCGGCGGCTGGTGGTGCGGCGGCTGGTGGTGCGGGGGGTGCTCCAGGGTCGGGGAAGGCCGTGGGAAGGCGGTCGCCGGTGCTGGTGCTCGGAGCCGGGGCGGTGGCCGTGTGCGTGGCGGCCGGGGTCGTGGTGTGGAACTCCGGCAAGCGCCAGGCGGACGCCGAGGTGCGTTCCGCCCAGGAAGCCGTGCGGACGTCCGCCACGGCGAGGCCGTCCAGGCACGGCACGGCCGCTCCGAGGCCCACGAGGACGCCGCAGCGCCGCGCGGCCCGCCCCCGTCCCACCCCCACCGGCTCTCCGGAACGCTCCACGCCGTCACCCACCCCCACCGGGACGGCGTCGTTCGCCCTGGCGTACGTCCGCGTCCAGGGCGCCTCGAAGATCAACTCCGCGGGGGTCGCCTGCTACACCGGCGCGCTCACCTTCGCCGCCGGAGTGGACGCCACCCGCACCGGCGCCGCCTTCTCGTACCAGTGGCTCTACGACGGCAGGGTCGTCGAGCGCGGGACGTCCCGCCTGCCGGCGGGCAGCCGCGGCGGCTCCGTCAGCTCCAGGAGGCTCGTCACACCGGCGGGTGGCAGGCACACCGTCGCCTACCGGATCCTGAGCCCGTCGCCCAGGACGAAGTCCGTCACGTTCACCATGTGCACGCCGTAGGCGGGCACGAGAAGGGCGGGCCCGCGCAGCAGACCCGCCCTGATGGCACGCACGGGCATCACAGCCCGTAGCTGACCACCCAATACCCGTTGTACCTTCCGCCGTAGCAGGACAGCCTGGTCGGGCTGTGCCAGCTGCCGACGACCGTGCCGCCGCCGATGCGGCAGCGCAGCGAGGTCACGTACTGGTGGTTCCAGCCCCACTCACGGTCGCCGTCGCGCCAGCGCTCGTCGTCCTCGTCGTGGCCGCTCTCCCGCCAGCGGTTGTCGCGGCGGTCGTCGTCGTTCCAGCGCTTGTCCTCGTGGCGGTCGTCGTCCTTGCAGCGGTCGTCATCGCGCCAGCGGTCGTCGTCCTCGTCGCGGTCGCCGTCCCAGGGGCGGTCGCTGTCCCACTGGTGCCGGTGGTCCTCGTCCTTGCAGCGGTCGTCGTCGTCACCGTCCCAGGGGCGGTTGTTGTCCCACTGCTGCCGGTGGTCGTCGTCCTTGCAGCGGTCGTCGTCCTTCCGGCGGTCGTCGTCGTCCCAGGGACGGTTGTTGTCCCACTGCTGCCGGTGGTCGTCGTCCTTGCAGCGGTCGTCGTCGTCACTGTCCCAGGGGCGGTTGTTGTCCCACTGGTGGCGGTGGTCGTCGTCCTTGCAGTGGTCGTCGTCCTTCCGGCGGTCGTCGTCGTCGTCCCAGAGAAGGTCACCGACCCAGGGGTGCCGGTGGTGGCCGTCCTTGTTGTGGTCGTCGTCCTTGCAGCGGTCGTCGTCGTGGTCGCCGAGGTACGGCCCCCTGACGTCGTAGCCCGGAGCCGCGAAGAACGGCTCCGGACCCGGGTCGGCGACGGCCGGGACGGCGGTGACGAGCGGAATGGCGCCGATCGTGGCGCAAGAGGCAAGTGCTGCGATGAGTCGTCGCATCACACCGATCCAATCACTGTCGATGATCTAACCGCTACAGATAGTAACCGCAGGTCAGCGACTTGAAACGCGGCCCGGAGGGCTCCGTGTCACCCCTTCGGAAGCCCTTTGCGCGCCGAACGGCAGGCAACAGAATCCCTCAAGACCCCTTGACTCCACACGCAAACCGACGGACGATCCCGTTTGATTTAGTCGGATCATGTTGGGTTCTCATCCTCGGTGTTGAAGGAGTCCCATGCGTGCGATCCTTCGGTCAACCCTCGCCCTGGCCCTCACCGCGACCTGCCTGATCGCCGTCGCCGGCCTGGCGCCGCCCGCCTCCGCCCTGGACAACGGCCTCGCCAGAACGCCCCAAATGGGGTGGAATGACTGGAACAGCTTCGGCTGCTCGGTCAGCGACGCCCTCGTCAGGCAGACGGCCGACGCCATGGTCGCCTCCGGCATGGCCGCGGCCGGCTACGCGTACGTCAACATCGACGACTGCTGGTCCACCAGGACCCGCAGTACGGCCGGCGACCTCGTCCCCGACCCGCAGAAGTTCCCCGGGGGCATCAAGGCGGTCGCCGACTACGTCCACGGCAAGGGGCTCAAGCTCGGCATCTACTCCTCGGCCGGCACCACGACGTGCGCCGGCTACCCGGCCAGCCTCGGCAACGAGCGCAGGGACGCGGCCCTGTGGGCGTCCTGGGGCGTGGACTACCTCAAGTACGACAACTGCGGCGACCACCTCGGGCAGAGCGCGCAGCAGCGCTACACCGCCATGCGCGACGCGCTGGCCGCCACCGGCCGGCCGATCCTCTACAGCCTGTGCAACTGGGGCCAGGACAGCGTCTGGACCTGGGGCATGCCGGTCGGCAACTCCTGGCGCACCACGGGCGACATCCAGGCCAACTGGGGCTCGGTCATGGGCATCCTGGACAGCCAGGCCGGGCTGGAGGCGTACTCGGGGCCGGGCGGCTGGAACGACCCCGACATGCTGGAGGTCGGCAACGCCGGGCTCACCGCCACCGAGTCCCGGGCCCACTTCAGCCTGTGGGCGCTGCTGAACGCGCCGCTGGTCGCGGGCAACGACCTGCGTTCGATGAGCGCCGAGACCCGGACGATCCTCACCAACGGCGAGGTCATCGCCGTCGACCAGGACTGGGGCGGCCGGCAGGGGCACAAGATCGCCGACAACGGGAACCTGGAGGTCTGGCGCAAGCCCATGGCCGCGACCGGCACGGGCACCGGCTCGGTCGCCGTCGTGCTGCTCAACCGGGGGAGCGCGGCGGCCACCGTCTCCACCACCGCCTCCGCGCTGGGCCTCGGCGCCGCCTCCGGCTACGCCGTGCGCGACCTGTGGGCCCACACGACCGGCTCCTCGACGGGCACGATCAGCGCCTCCGTCCCCGCCCACGGCGCCGCCATGTACGTCGTCACCGGCGGCGGCACGCCCCCGGCGGCCACCGCGCTCAAGGGCGCCGGCTCCGGCAGGTGCCTGGACGTGCCCGGCGCGTCCCAGACCAGTGGCACCCAGGCCCAGATCTGGGACTGCAACGGCGGCCCCAACCAGCAGTGGACCCCGACCGCCGGTGGCGAGCTGCGCGTCTACGGCGGCAAGTGCCTCGACGTGTACGACCGCGGCACCGCCGACGGCACCCGCGTGATCATCTGGGACTGCAACGGCCAGACCAACCAGCAGTGGCGGCTCGGCGCCGACGGCACGGTCACGGCCGTCGGCGCGAACAAGTGCCTCGACGTGCCGGACAACGCCACCGCCAACGGGACCAGGCTCGTCATCTGGACCTGCAACGGCGGCGCCAACCAGCGCTGGACCCGAACCTGAGGCCCGCCGCGGGACCAGGCGGGCCCGCTCCGGCCCCGCTCGGGGCCAGGTCAGGCCACGCGAAGGACGATCTTCCCCTGGATGTGGCCCTGCTCGGCGCGCTCGTGCGCCTTCGGGGCCTCCTCCAGCGGGAAGACGCTGTCGACGCCGACGCGCAGCCGTCCGGCGTCGATCAGCTCGGCGAGCGCGGCCATCTGGGCCCCGTCGGAGTGCACCTGGCCGCCGCGGTGCACGATGCCGCGCCGCGCGACCTCCTCGTCGTGGTAGTCGCCGAAGAAGACCGGGCTGAGCGTGCCGCCGTCCTTGAGCACGGGCAGCAGGCGGTGGCCGTCGGGGCCGCCCACGGCGTCGATCAGGCAGTCCACGTCGCGTACCGCGTCCTGCGGGGCGACGCGGGTGTAGTCGACGAACTCGGCCACGCCCAGGTCCTTCAGGAACGCCTCGTGCCGGCCGGAGGCGACGCCGATGACGTGCGCGCCGAGGTCCGCGGCGAGCTGGACGGCGAAGTGGCCGACACCGCCGGCCGCGCCGTTGACCAGGACCCGGCTGCCGGGCCGCAGGCCGATGATGTCGTGGACGTACTGGTAGGCGGTCAGCCCGGCCATCGGCACCGCGGCGGCGGCGACGTGGTCCACCGTGGCGGGCTTGCGGGCCAGGTGACCGGCCGGGGCGGTGGTGTACTCGGCGTACCCCCTGCCGCCCTCGTCGCCGACGCGGGGGAAGCGGACGAGGCCGTACACCTCGTCGCCCTCCTGCCAGTCGGTGACGCCGGGGCCGAGTGCCGCCACGACGCCCGACACGTCCGAGCCGGGGGTGAAGGGCAGCGGGATCTCCGGCCGCTTCGACGGCGGGATGTTGGCGAACCCCCTGCGGGCGTACCAGTCGGGCGGGTTGAGCGCGGCGGCGCGCACCTGGACCAGGACCTCGCCCGGCTTCGGCACGGGCACGGGGACCTCTTCGAGCCGCAGGACCTCGGGGCCGCCGACCTCGTGCACGCGGATGGCCTTCATCGTCGATTCTCCTCGGGGAGACGGGCGCCGCTATGATGCGGAGCAGTGTTCCGGATCATAACCGGAGCGCTGCTCCACTTGTCAATCGGCCGGAAGGTGGCGGATGACCGAAACACCCCGTAACCAGCGCGCGGACGCCCAGCGCAACCGGGAGCGCATCCTGGCCGTGGCCGCCGCCGTCATCGAGGAGCAGGGCACCGAGGCGTCCCTGCGCGACGTCGCCCGCCGCGCCGAGGTCGGGATGGGCACGCTCTACCGGCACTTCCCGACCAGGGAGGCGCTGCTGGAGGCGCTGCTGCGGCAGCGCTTCGACCGGCTCGCCGAGCGCGCCCAGGCGCTGGCCGGCGCCGCCGCGCCGCGCGAGGCGCTGGTGGAGTGGCTGCGCGCGTTCGTCGAGGGCGCGGGCGCCTACCGGGGGCTGGCCGCCTCGATGATGGCCACGATCAACGACGAGGGCTCGCCGCTGCACGCCTCCTGCCACGCGATGCGCCACGCGGGCGGACGGCTCCTGGAACGCGCCCAGGCCACGGGCGAGGTGCGCGCCGACGTGACGGGGCTCGACCTGTTCGCGCTGGCCAACGCGGTGAGCTGGATCGCCGAGCAGGCCCCCTCGCTGGCCGCGCGCGGCGACCACTTCTTCGGCCTGCTCATGGACGGCCTCCGCCCGCCGGGCGACCTCACCGGCCGAGCGGCACCAGCCTGAGGTCGAACTCCACCTCCTCGTACGGCCCGTCCATGTCCCACCCCCCGGTACGCGGCACCGGCCGCCGCACCAGCTCCTCCTTGACCGCGTACGCCGCGTCGGAGCCCAGGTAGGGGTCGCCGGCCAGGAACACGTGCGTGGTCAGCGGCCGGTGGCCGGGCGCGATGACCTGGTAGTGCAGGTGGGCCGGGCGCATCGGGTGCCGCCCGACCGCGCGCAGCAGCCGGCCGGCGGTGCCGTCGACGGGCACCGCGTAGCTGCTCGGGCGGACCGTGCGGAACCAGTAGCGGCCCTCGGCGTCCGCGGTGAACAGGCCGCGCAGGTTGCCGGGCTCCTGGGCGGCGTCCTGGCTGTCGTACAGGCCGTTGTCGGCGGCCTGCCACAGGTCCACGGTCGCGCCGGGCAGCGGGACGCCGTCGCAGGACAGCACCCGGCCGTGCACGACCATGGGCGTCCCGCGCCCGCGCTCGGGGCCGCCGCTGATCCACGCGCCGGGCTCGCGGGCGGGGGCGGGGGAGTGGAAGGGGCCCTCGACCGAGGAGGGCGTCATGTTCTCCGGGCCGGCGTGGTTGACCTCGTCCACGGCGGAGGTCAGGCCGAGCATGTCCGACAGCAGCACGAACTCGTCGCGCTCCGGCGTGCACCACGTGCCGGTCTCGGCGAGGAAGGCCAGCCCGGCCCGCCATTCGGCCTCGGTGGGGCGCACCTCGTCCACGAACGCGTGCAGGTGGGCGACCAGCGCGGAGACGATCTCGTTGACCCGCGGGTCGGGGCCGTGGACCTGGTCGAGCACCTGCCGCACGAGCTTGTCTGTCATGGCGACCGTCCTTGACGGGGACCGTGGGGGTTCATTATCCGCACACGTCCGGGCCCCCGGGAAGACTCAGGCCAGGACGCGGACCACGCCCGCGAACACGCGGGGCAGCCGGCGCGCCGCGGGCACCACCAGCCGGGCCGTGCCGGGCCGCCGGGCCGCCTGGACCAGCGCCGCCGTCAGCAGCCGGTGCGTGCGCGACAGCCGCAGCCACGCGCCGTCGTAGTCCTGCGGACGGTCCGCCGCCAGGCACGCGACCAGCAGCTCCGCCGATCGCACGGCCAGCGAGACGCCCTCGCCGGTGAGCGCGTCCACATAACCGGCCGCGTCGCCGACCAGCAGGACACGCCCGGCGCGGCGGGCGCGCACGCCTTGGCGCAGCGGGCCCGCGCCGCGCACCGGGGTGACGGCCGGGCCGTCCAGGCGGCGGGCCAGGCCGGGGAAGCCGCGCAGGTGCTCGTCGAAGCCGCGCCGCGCCGAGCTGAGGACCGCGACGCCGACCAGGTCGTCGCCTACCGGCGTGACGTAAGCTTCCCCGGCGCCCGACCAGTGGACCTCGACGAAGTCGCTCCACGGCTCGATCCGGTAGTGCCTGCGCAGCCCGTACCGGCGGGGGCCGCGGGCCGGCTGGTCGAGGCCGAGCGAGCGGCGCAGCGGGGAGTGCAGGCCGTCGGCGGCCACCAGCCAGCGGGCCCGCAGCCCGATCGCGCGCACGCCGTCCCTGTCCTGCTCGGCGCGGGTGATCCGGCCGGTGACCGTCTTGACGCCCAGCTCGGCGGCCCGCTGCCAGAGCGCGCCGTGCAGGCTCGTACGCCGCACGCCCAGCCCCGGCCCGGCGGCGAACGCCGCCCGCGCCTCCCGCCGCCCGTCGAGGTAGTGGATGCCGCGGAAGCCGCGTCCCTCGACCGGCACGCCCATCGCCGTCAGCGCGGCCACCCCGCCCGGCATGACGCCCTCGCCGCACGCCTTGTCCACCGGCGCGGCGCGCGGCTCGACGACGACCGCCTCCATCCCGGCCAGCGCCGCGTGGATTGCCGTGGCCAGCCCCGCCGGGCCGCCGCCCGCGACCAGCACGTCGATCACCGGCTCACCCCCCTGCCGCGACGGCGAGCGCGGCGTTCTCGCACCGGATGCGCACCACCATCAGCGCGGCGTTGAGCAGCGTGAACGCCAGCGCCGTCAGCCACGCCGTGTGCACCAGCGGCAGCGCCAGCCCCTCGGCCGCCACCGCCACGTAGTTGGGGTGCCGCAACCACGCCAGCCGGTACGGCCCCCGCCGCACCAGCGGCAACCCCGGCACCACGATCACCTGCGTGTTCCAGCGCGGCCCGAGCGCCGTGATGCACCACCACCGCAGCCCCTGGGCCGCCACGACCACCGCGAGCATCGGCCAGCCGAGCGCGGGCACGAACGGCCGCCCGGCCAGGGCCACCTCCAGCGGCGCGCACACCAGCAGCCCGGTGTGCAGCGCCACCATCCACGGATAGTGCCCTCGGCCGGTCACCACGCCGCCGCGCGCCATGCTCCAGGCGGCGTTGCGCCTGGCGACGACCAGCTCGGCCAGGCGTTCCAGGCCGACGAGCACGATGAGCGCCAGATACCAGGTCACAGGTCAACCGCCGGAGGAGTAGAGGGAACGGGCTAGAAACGCAGCAGGACGAGCTCGGAGCAGAAACCGGGGCCCATCGCGATGACCAGCCCCCAGGACCCCGGTGCGGGCGGCTCGCCGGCCAGGGTCTCGCCGAGCACGTGCAGGACCGAGGACGACGACAGGTTGCCGTTGGCCGCCAGCGAGCGCCACGTCACGTCGAGCGCGCCCGCGGGCAGCTCCAGCACCTCCGACACCGCCTCCAGCACCTTGGGCCCGCCCGGATGGCACACCCACGCCGTCACGTCCGCGGCGGTGAGCCCGTGCTCGGTCAGGAACCCGTGCACGTCGTCGGCCAGGTGGCGGCGCACTACGGCGGGGACGCTGGCGTCCAGCATCACCCGGAACCCGGTGTCGCCCACCTGCCAGCCCATGACGTGCTCGGACCCGGGATACAGGTGGCTGCGGGTGGCGACGACCTCGGGCCCGGCCGTGCCGCGCTCGGCGCCGCCGGCGACCACGGCCGCCGCGCCGTCGCCGAACAGCGCACTGGCGACCAGGTTCGCGGGCGAGGAGTCGCCGCGCTGCACGGTCAGCGAGCACAGCTCCACCGACAGCAGCACGGCCACGTGGTCCGGCCAGCCGCGCAGGTAGTCGTGCAGCCTGGCGATGCCCGCCGCGCCCGCCACGCAGCCCAGGCCGAAGACCGGGACCCGCTTGACGTCGGGCCGCAGCCCGAGCCCGGCGGCCAGCCGGGCGTCCACGGACGGCGCGGCGATGCCGGTCACCGACGTGAACATGATCAGGTCCACGTCGGTCGGCTCCAGCTCGGCGGCGTCCAGGGCGGCCTTCACGCTCTCCAGCCCCAGCTCGACCGCGACGGAGACGAACGCGTCGTTGGCGGCGCCGAAGCCGTTCAGCTTCTCGTACCGGTCGATGGGGAGGGCGAGGTTGCGGTGCTCCACGCGGGCGCTGCGGTGCAGGCGGTCGAGGAGGCGGCGGTCGGCGCCGTCGGGCAGGCACAGGCGGGCGGCCATGTCGGTGAGCTCGGACTGTGGGTATCGGTGAGGAGGGAACGCGCAACGGACTGCGGAGATTCGGGTCATGCAGTGCTCCCTCGGCAGGTCGCCCACAACACTCACTCCCCGCACGCTTCCCGCAAGGATGGTCATTTAAGCCAAACGCGGCGCGCGGGAATTCTCGCCGCGCGTCCTGCGGTCTACGATCACCGTGTGACCGACCCGGATCCCGCGGCCGCCGCCGTGGCGCGCGGCGGGCCGGCCCGTACGGCCGCCGCGCTGGCGCTGGCCTGCCATCCGGGCCCGACCGTGGCCGTGACCGCCCTGGTCACCGCGCTGGCCGTGGCGGCGGGCCGGGACGCGGGCGGCTGCGTCCTGGTGGCCGCCGCCGTGCTGGCGGGGCAGTTGTCGGTCGGCTGGTGCAACGACGCGCTCGACGCCGGACGGGACGCCGCCGCCGGGCGCGCGGGCAAACCGGCCGCCGACGGCACGGTGAGCGTGACCGCCGTCCGGGTGGCCGCGCTGGCGGCGCTGGTTCTGTGCGTGCCGCTCTCGCTCGCCTCCGGCCGTACGGCGGGACTGCTGCACCTGGCGGGCGTGCTGGGCGCCTGGGCGTACGACTTCGGCCTGAAGGCCACCGTCCTGTCGTGGGCGCCGTACGCGGCCGGGTTCGGGGTGCTGCCGGCGTTCGTGACGCTCGGACTGCCCGGGGAGCCGTGGCCGGCCTGGTGGGCGGTCGTGGCGGCGGCGCTGCTCGGCGTGGGCGCGCACCTGGCCAACGTGCTGCCCGACATCGAGGATGACCTGGCGACCGGCGTGCGCGGGTGGCCTCAGCGGCTGGGGGCGGCGCGCGTACGGGTGCTGGTGCCGCTGCCGCTGCTGGCCGCCACCTGCCTGCTCGTCCTCGGCCCTCCCGGCGGTCCCGGCGTGGCGGGGTGGCTCGCCATGGGGGCCGCCGTCCTGCTCGCCGTCGGGGGGACGCTGCTCGCGGGCCGGTCCGCGCGGGCGCCGTTCGTCGCCGCCGTGGCCGTGGCCGCCGTGGACGTGCTCCTGCTGCTCGCCAACGGCGCCGCCCTCACCGCCTGACGCCGTCCCGATGCCCCCGGGGCAGGCCCGTCGCGCCGCGCAGCCAGCGCAGCCCGACCGCCAGGGCCAGCGGCGCGGGCACCGTCCCCGCCCCGAGGCCGACCTCCACCAGCAGGTCGAACACCTCCTTGCGGTGCGCGGCGGTGCCGATGGCCGCGTCGATGAACCCCGGCGACTGCGCCAGCCGGGCCAGCACGTCGGTCGTGCGCAGGTGCCGCCCGAGCGCGCCGCGCAGCTTGGCCCGGTACCGGGCCAGCGGGTCGTCCGGCGCCTCGACCGCCGCCTCGGCCGCCAGGCGCCCCGACAGCAGCGCGTAGTAGATGCCCTCGCCGGTGAGCGGGTTGATCAGCCCCGCCGCGTCCCCGGCGAGCAGCACCCGCCCGGCGCCCGGCGCAGGCCGCCCGGTCGACAGGGGCAGGTGGTGGGCGCGCAGGTCGCGCGCGGGCCGGTCGGGCAGCAGCTCGGCCAGCCTGCCGTGCAGCACCTGGCGGCCCGGCGCCCCCGCCGTCCGCAGCCGGGGCAGCAGCATGCCGAACCCGACGTTGGCGGTGCCGTCGCCGATCGGGAACGACCACGCGTAGGCCGGCCAGCCCGCCCGCTGCATGGCGATGAGCTGCACGTCGTCGGACTCGGGCACGTCGGCGTAGCCGCGCACGGCCAGGGCGGTGTGCCGCTCGGCCGCCGCGGGCATCCCGATCAGCCGGCGCACCGCCGAGTAGGCCCCGTCGGCCGCCACCACCGTACGGGCCCGCAGCCGCCCGTCCAGGACGACCCAGGACCCGTCGCGGGCCAGTTCCCTGACGCGGTGGCGGCGCACCTCGACCCCCCGGGCCCCGGCCGCCTCCACCAGCCGCGCGTCGAACACCCGGCGCGGCACCACGTGGTTGGGCCGGGCCGCCTCGGCCGAGACCCGCAGCCCGCCCGGCGAGACCACGGTCAGCCGGGGCGTGGGCCGGTAGTCGTCGATGAGATCGGGCAGCCCCAGCCGGGCCAGCTCGTCGCGCCCGTGCGCGGCGATGCCGTCGCCGCACGGCTTGTCGCGGGGGAAGCCGGCTCGGTCGAGCAGCACCACGCGCAGGTCCGGCCGCAGCTGGACGGCCCGCAGCGCCGCCGCCGAGCCCGCCGGTCCCGCGCCCACGACGGCCAGGTCCCACTCCTCACCCATGCGAGGTCTTGTCCCACCCCGCGCGCGGCGGGAAACCCGTTCCCGCCGGGTCAGGCCCGCGACAGCGCGCGGGCGGCGTGGACGAGGGGCACGTGGCTGAACGCCTGCGGGAAGTTGCCCACCAGGCGTCCGTAGCGCGGGTCGTACTCCTCGGCCAGCAGCCCGACGTCGTTGCGCAGCTCCAGCAGGCGTTCGAACAGCTTCTCCGCCTCCTCCTTGCGGCCCTGCATCGCCATGACCTCCACCAGCCAGAAGCTGCACGCCAGGAACGCGCCCTCGCCGCCGGGCAGGCCGTCGACGTCGTTGTCGGCGGCCAGCGGATAGCGCAGGACGAACCCGTCGGACATCAGCTCCTTCTCGATCGCCGCCACCGTGCCCGCCACGCGGGGGTCGTCGGGCGGCAGGAAGCCCACCACGGGGATCATCAGCAGCGCCGCGTCCAGCTCCGACGACCCGTACGACTGGGTGAAGGTGTTGCGGTGGGGGTCGAAGCCCTTGTCGCAGATCTCGGCGTGGATCTCGTCGCGCAGCGCGCGCCACTTCTCCACCGGGCCGGTGCGGCCGAAGCTGTCGACGTACTTGACGGCCCGGTCGAGGGCGACCCAGCACATCACCTTGGAGTGCACGAAGTGCCGGCGCGGGCCGCGCACCTCCCACAGGCCCTCGTCGGGCTCGTCCCAGTGCTCCTCCACGTAGTCGAGCAGCTGGCGCTGGATCGACCAGGCGCGCTCGTCGGCGGCCAGGCCGCGGGTGCGGGAGACGTAGAGGCAGTTCATCACCTCGCCGTAGACGTCGAGCTGGAGCTGCTGGACGGCCTCGTTGCCGATGCGGACCGGGCGGGAGCCCTCGTAGCCGTCGAGCCAGTCGAGGCGAAGCTCGGGCAGGCGGCGCTCGCCGGCGACGCCGTACATGATCTGCAGATCCTGGGGGCGGCCGGCGATGGTGCGCAGCAGCCAGGAACGCCAGTCGGCGGCCTCGTCGAGGTAGCCGGAGCTGATCAGCGCGTCGAGCGTCATCGTGGCGTCGCGCAGCCAGCAGAACCGGTAGTCCCAGTTGCGCACGCCGCCGATGTCCTCGGGCAGGGACGTGGTGGGCGCGGCCACGATGCCGCCGGTCGGCGCGTACGTCAGCCCCTTCAGCGTGATCAGCGACCGCGTCACCGCCTCCCGGTAGGGGCCCTGGTAGGCGCACCGGCTCACCCACTCGGTCCACATGGCCTCGGTCTCGGCGAGCTGCTCCTCGGCGTCGATGCGCGGCGGCATCGGCTCGTGGGAGGGATGCCAGGTGAACACGAACGGCAGCCGCTCGCCCGCGTTGACGGTGAACGTCGCCCGGTGGGCGTAGTCGCCGCCCTTGAGCGGCACGGGGGAGTGCAGCCACACCGAGTCGGGGCCGCCGACGGCCTGGAGGTGGCCGTTCGTCCGGCGCACCCACGGCACGATGCGCCCGTAGTCGAAGCGCACGCGCAGCTGGGTGGAGACCTCGACGCTGCCCGAGACGCCCTCGACGATGCGCACGACGTCGGGGTTCCGGTCGCGCGGCGGCATGAAGTCGATCACCCGGACCGTGCCGGTCGGGGTGTCCCACTCGGTCTCCAGGATGAGCGTGTCGGGCCGGTAGCGGCGGCGGGTGGCCGGCCGCCGGGCCGACGGCCCCAGCCACCAGTGGCCGTTGCGCTCGCTGCCGAGCAGGGCCGCGAAGCACGAGGGGGAGTCGAACCTGGGCAGGCAGAGCCAGTCGATGGAACCGTCCCTGGCCACCAGCGCGGCCGACTGCATGTCTCCGATCAGCGCGTAGTCCTCAATCCGCATGCCGAAGACGCTACTCGCGCGCGGGTGATCCCGCGCCGGGTCCGGGCCTGTCGCGTCAGGACGGGCCCGCCGCGGGGTCACGACAGGGGGAACCAGCGGGTGAACAGCTGGGTCAGCGGACCGATGGCCAGGGCGAAGACGAGCGTGCCGACGCCGACGCTGCCGCCCAGCAGCCAGCCCACGGCCAGCACGGTGAGCTCGATGAGGAAGCGGGCCAGCCGCACGGACAGGCCGAGCCGCATCAGCCCGGTCATGACGCCGTCGCGCGGCCCAGGGCCCATGCCGGCCCCGATGTAGAGCACGGTGGCCAGCGCGATCGCGACCACGCCGAGCGCCACGTACAGCGCCTGGACGGCCAGGTGGGACGGCGTGGGCAGCAGCAGGATCGCCGCGTCGGCGAACAGGCCGAGGAACACCACGTTGCTGACCGTGCCGAGCCCGGGCCGCTGGCGCAGCGGGATCCACAGCAGCATGACCAGGGCGCCCACGCCGATGATGACCGTGCCGATGGACACGTCCAGCCTGAGGGCCAGGCCCTGGTGGAAGACGTCCCAGGGATCGTTGCCGAGGCCGGACTCCACCTGGAGGCCGATGCCGGCGCCGTACAGGGCCAGGCCGCCGTAGAGGCGCAGGAGCCGGGCGGGGAGGGAACTCAGGCGGGGGACGGTTGCTTCGCTCATGATGGCCTCATAGTGGCAGGCCAATGGTTGCCAAAACAGGGCCAATCCTGGAAAGTGGCCTTATGAGGCATTTGTCGGCAGCGCAGGTGGCCCGGCTGGTCGACGTCGATCCGGCCGCCCGCCCGTACTACCGCGCCCTGGCCGACGGCGTGCGCGCGCTCATCATGGACGGCCAGATCCCCGTACGCGTCCGCATGCCCGCCGAACGCCACCTGGCCGAGACCCTCGGCGTCAGCCGCACGACCGTCACCTCCGCCTACGACCTGCTGCGCGAGCGCGGCTACCTGGACAGCAGGCAGGGCTCGGGAAGCTGGACCACCCTGCCCGACCCGGCCACCACCCGTGAGAACCCCTGGCTCAGCACCGGCGACGACGGCCTGATCCAGCTCCACTGCGCCGCCCCGTCGGCGCCGTCCACGCTGCGCGAGGCCATGGCCGAGGCCCTGGACGACCTGCCCAGGTACGGCATGGGCAACGGCTACGACCCCATGGGCCTGCCGCTCCTGCGCGAGCGCATCGCCGCCCGCTACACCGAGCGCGGCCTGGCCACCCGGCCCGACCAGATCGTCGTCACCACCGGCTCCCAGCACGCCATCTCGCTCGTGGCCGGCCTGCTGATCGGCCCCGGCGACCCCGTCCTGGTCGAGTCGCCGACCTACCCGCACGCCATCGACGTGGCCCGCCAGTACGGCGCGCGGATCGTGCCCTTCGGCATCTCGCACGAGGGCTGGCAGCCCGACCTCATGGCCGCCGCGATGCGGCAGTCGGCCGTCCGCCTGGCCTACCTCATGCCCGACTTCCACAACCCCACCGGTGCCCTCATGGACGACGCCACCCGCGCCGCCGTCGCCGGGGCGGCCCGGCGCAACGACGTCATCCTGGTGGTGGACGAGACCTGGAGCGAACTGGCCCTGGACGAGGTGCCGCACACCTCGCCGATGGCCGCCTTCGACACCGACAGCCGCGTGATCAGCATCGGGTCGGCGTCCAAGCTGTGGTGGGGCGGCCTGCGCATCGGCTGGATCCGCACCACGGCCGCCCTGGCCCGCCGGCTGGCCCGGCACCGCGCGGCCGTCGACATCTCCAGCCCGGTGATGGAGCAACTGGTCACCGCCCGCCTGTTCGAACGGCTGGCGCAGACCCGCGCCGAACGCCGCCGCGGCCTGCGCGCCTCACGCGAGGCGCTGGTCGGCGCGCTGGCCCGGCACCTGCCGGACTGGACGTACACGCCGCCGCGCGGCGGCGGCACGCTGTGGGTGCGCCTCAACGGCGACACCTCCAGCACGCTCGCCGACGCCGCCGCCTCCCACGGCGTGCGCCTGGCCCCGGGCTCCTGGTTCGGCCTGGAAGGCACCCTGGAGGGCTACCTGCGCCTGCCGTTCACCCTGCCGCCCGAGACCGTCGCCGATGCCGTCGCCCGCATCGCCCGCGCCCGCGCCGAAGGCCCCACGAGCGCCCGCCGCCACCCCGACTCGCTCGTGCCGATGGTGTGAGGGGCTGTGTGAGGAGGGTTAGGAGTGCTCCTCGGCGCCCTTGGCCAAGGGCGCCCGCCAGTTGCGGCGCATCGCGGTGATGCGCAGGCCGAAGGCCAGCAGCGCGGCGGCCAGCGTGGCCGGCCAGCCGTGCATCCCCGCCGACGACAGGCCCGCCATCACGGCCGAGCCCAGCAGGGCGGGCACCGCGTAGAGCTGGCGGTCGTACAGCAGCGTGGGGATCTCGCCGGCCAGCACGTCGCGGATCACGCCGCCGCCGACGGCCGTCGTGACGCCGAGGATGGCCGCGTGCAGGGGGCTGAGGCCGTACTCCAGGGCCTTCTCGGTGCCGACGGCCGCGAACAGGCCCAGACCGGCCGCGTCGAGCACGAGGATGACGGGCATCACGCGGGCCACGTGCGGATGCCAGAAGAAGACGATCACCGTGGCGGCCACCGGCACCAGCACGTAACCCAGGCTCTGGAAGGCGGCCGGACGCACGTTGAGAATGAGGTCGCGGACCAGTCCGCCGCCGAGCGCGGTCATCTCGGCCAGGACGCCCATCCCGACCACGTCGAGCCGCTTGCGCACACCCATGAGCGCACCGGTCAAGGCGAAGACAAAAATACCGACAAGGTCGAGAATTTGAGACACGTTGGATGTTTTTACCGGATCGGCGGCATGGCCGCCGCATGGTAGTGCTCGGCCATGAGCACCCGCAGCTTCCGCGTGAACAGGAACAGCGCCACCCCGGCCGCGATCGCCATGATCGCCAGGACCAGGTAGTACATCGGATCGGACAGGTAGCGGCTGAGCCGCCCGGTCTGCCCGCCCACCGCGTCGCCCACCGACACCGCGATGAACCAGACCCCGAGCATCTGCCCCTTGAACGCCTCGGGCGCCAGCTTCGTCGTCACCGACAGCCCGACCGGGCTCAGCGACAGCTCGCCGAACACCTGGATCAGGTAGACCAGCACCAGCCACCACACCGACACCCGCCCGCCGGTCGCCAGCGAGGCGGCCAGCGCCATCACCACGAAGCTCAGCCCCACCATGACCAGCGCGAACGCGAACTTCTGCGGCGTGCTCACGCGCACCCCGAGCTTCACCCACAACGCCGCGAACACCGGCACGAAGATCATGATGAACAGCGGGTTGAACGACTGCGTCGTGGCCGCCTGGATCGGCACCCCGAACAGCTCCAGCCGGGTGTGGTCGGCGGCGAAGAACAGCAGCTTGCTCGGCGCCAGGTCGTAGATCATCCAGAAGATCGCCGCCGCGACGAACAGCCAGATGTAGGCCTTCATCCGGCCGCGTTCCTCGTCGGTGAGGTTGTGGCTGCCCATCAGGATGTAGGCGAAGTAGACGATCGGCACGATCAGGATGACGATCGTGATCGCCAGCGCCAGACGGTCGATCGTGAGCGTGCCGGTGGCCGCCCACACGCCGAGCGCGACGGCCGTCGCGGCCGCGCCCACCCCGGCCAGCCGGCCGAAGCGGCGGCGCTCGGGCGGCGTCAGCCGGACGCCGGGACGCTCGCCGATGCCGCGCAGGTTGCGGCCGCCCCAGACGTACTGGAGGAGGCCGAGGGCCATGCCGACCGCGGCGGCGCCGAAACCCAGGTGCCAGCGGTCGCCGTCGGCCAGCCAGCCGACGACGAGCGGCGCGAAGAAGGCGCCCAGGTTGATGCCCAGGTAGAACAGGGAGAAGCCGGCGTCTCTGCGGCCGTCCTCGTCCTCGCCGTACAGGCGGCCGACCATGACCGAGATGTTCGGCTTGAGCAGGCCGGTGCCGCTGATGATGAGCAGCAGCCCGAGCCAGACGAAGAACGACGTCGTCACCGGGATCGCCATGCTGATGTGGCCCAGCATGATGACGAACCCGCCCCAGAACACCGACCGGCGTGCCCCCAGGATGCGGTCGGCGATCCAGCCGCCGGGCAGCGCCACCAGGTAGATCAGCGCGCCGTAGACGCCGACCACCGCCTGCGCGGTCTCCTGGGACATGCCCAGGCCCCGATGGGCCGGCGAGGCCGCCATGAACGTGGCCAGGATCGCCCGCAGGCCGTACCAGCTGAAGCGCTCCCACATCTCGGTGGAGAACAGTGTCGCCAGCCCCCACGGATGCCCGAAGAAGGTCCTTCCGCCCTTGCTCATGCGCGCCCCCCCAAGACACGTACGGCACCTGATCGATCACTCTACGTGAACGAGCCGGCCGTTTCGCGGCTGGGTCTTGCCGCTGCCCAGAGGGTGTGGTGCGATGCATGCCACCTGTGCAAGTGATTACTGACTGGAGGCGGGTGCCATGGCCGAAGTCCTCGACGTACGGGCCTCGATCGAGCGGGAGATCGCCGGTCGCACAGTCTGCGAACAGCTCAGGCAGGTGGCCGCCCAGCACCCTGACGCGCCCGCGTACTCCGACCCCGACGGGGACGGCTGGTCCACCTTGACCTACGGGCAGGCCCGGCGGCGCATCCTGGAGATCGCGGCCGCCTTCGCCGCCCTCGGCTTGGAACGCGGCGAGGCCGTCGCGATCATGATGGTCAACCGCAGCGAGCACGTGCTCGCCGACCTCGGCGCCGTGCACGCGGGCGGCGTCGGCTGCACGGTCTACTCGACGTTCGCGCCCGACCAGATCGCGTTCGTGGCCGGCGACGTGGGCGCCCGCTTCGCCGTCCTGGGCGGCCCGGCCGAGCTGGCCCGCTGGCAGCCCGTGCTCGACCGGCTCGACGGCCTGCGCCGGATCATCATGCTCGACGGCGCCCCCGCCGGCGACGAGCGTTTCCTGTCCTGGGCCGACTTCCTCGACCTGGGCCGCGCCCGCCTGGCCGAGGACGAGGACGCCGTCGAGGCCCGCGCCCGCGAGGTGACCGAAGGCGACGTCGTCACCGTCCTGTACACCTCGGGCACCACCGGCATGCCCAAGGGCGTGCCGCTCACCCACACCAACGTCTTCTACGAGGTCGCCGCCACCGACCGCATCACCACGCTGCCGACGCACGGCACCCAGATCTCCTACCTCACCTACGCCCACATCGCCGAGCGCATCCTCAGCCTCTACCTCCCGCTGGTCAAGATGTCGCACGTGCACTTCTGCACCGACCTGGCGGGCCTGGGCGCCACGCTCGGCCAGGTCAGGCCGATGATGTTCTTCGGGGTGCCGCGCGTGTGGGAGAAGATGATGGCCCGGCTGCTCGCCGTGCTCGCCACCCAGCCGGAGGAGCAGCAGGCCGCCGTACGCCAGGCCATGGCCGCCGGCGCCGCCTACGTCGAGGCCGGCCAGTACGGCGGCACGATCACCCCCGAGATCCAGGCCGCCTACGACCAGGCGGACGCGTCCCTGCTGTCGGTCGTCCGCGGCATGATCGGCTTCGACCGCGCCGAATGGACCGCCACCGGCGCCGCGCCCCTGCCCGCCGAGGTCCAGCACTTCTACGCCGGCCTCGGGCTCAAGGTCATCGACGTCTACGGCATGACCGAGACCACCGGCGCCTTCACCGGCAACAGCCCCTCCTGCTACCGCCTGGGCACCGTCGGCAGGGCCGAGCCCGGCGTCGAGGTCCGCATCGCCGAGGACGGCGAGATCCTCACCCGCAGCCCGCTCAACACCGGCGCCTACCTCAACCGCCCCGAGGCCACCGCCGAGCTGATCGACGCCGACGGCTGGCTGCACACCGGCGACATCGGCACGGTCGACGACGACGGCTTCTACCGCGTCGTCGACCGCAAGAAGGAGCTCATCATCACCGCGGGCGGCGAGAACGTCTCACCCGCCGAGATCGAGAACCACCTCAAGGAGCACCTGCTCATCGGCCAGGCCCTCGCCTACGGCGACAACCGCCCGCACCCGGTGGCCGTGCTGACCCTCGACGGCGAGACCGCGCCCGGCTGGGCGAGCTCCCGCGGCATAGGCTTCGCCTCACTGGCCGAGCTGGCCGAGCATCCCGACGTCCTGAAGGAGGTCTCGGCCGCCGTCGAGGCCGCCAACGCCAAGCTGGCCAGGGTGCAGCAGGTCAAACGGTGGGCCCTGCTCGGCACCGAGTGGACGGCCGAGACCGAGGAGCTCACCCCGAGCCTGAAGCTGAAGCGCCGCGTCATCCACGCCAAGTACGCCGACGTCATCGAGTCCCTCTACGGCGAGGCGCGCTGACCCCTCGCCCCGGTGGCTTTGCCATAAGGGGTGTGTGTCGCGGTCCTGGTCATGACCGGGCGCTTCCTAGCGTCTCGCTCATGACCAGAAGCCTCCTTCTCGTCTCGCTCGCGGCGGGATCGCTCACGGCGCCCGTGCCCGCGTATCCCGCCGCGACCGAGCTCGCCATCCGCGCCATCACCGTACGGCCCGCGGAACCGGTCGTGGGCGCCCACGACTCCGTGAGCCTGGTGATCGACGTGATCGCCCGGGGCGCGCGCGGCAAGAACGGCGTCACCGTCAAGGTCGAGCCCGGCGTGCCTCCCGGCCCGCTGCTGTCGGCCAAGCCTCCCCAGCCGGACCCGTCCGGCCTCCCGCCCGCCTCGGAACCCGCCCTCCCGGCGCCCTCCACGCCCTCCGGGCCCGACACGCCTTCGGAGCCCCCCGCCTCCCCTGACGCCAGGCCGGGAATCGTGCCCGAGGACGCGCCCTCCGGCGGCCCGGCCGGAGCGCCGCTGGCCCAGATGCCCCTGGCGCTCGTCGCCGATCCCAGGCTCGACCTGCAGAAGGCCCCGGTCACGAACGCGTTGCCGCCCAGGCTGGTCTGGCGGCAGGGGGAGGTCCCTCCGGCCCGGATGGCGGGCGACTGGCAGACCTGGCGCTTCCTGCCGGACAAGAAACTGAACCGCTTCTACCCGACCGGCACCTGGACGATCAGCGCCACCGCCCGCGACGCGGACGGCGCCACCGTCACCGAATACGCCTCCTTCGAGCTCAGAAGGGCGACCAGGCTGTCGTCCGTCCGGGTGGAGAGGTCGCCGAAGGCCGCCGGCGGCGTACGGCTGCGCGGCTCGCTGACCCGGATCGACCCGCGCGGCTTCACCGACTTCGGGCCGTACGCCAAGCAGCGGCTGCGGCTCCAGTGGCGCGGGGAGGGCTCGCCCGCCTGGGAGGACGCGGGGGAGACGACGACCGACGCGGCCGGGGCGTTCGTGCAGACCGTCCCGTCCAGGAGGGGCGGCGTGTGGCGGATCCACTTCCCCGGAAACTCCCACTACGCCGCATACACCACAAAACCCCGACAAATCGCCAGTTAAGGCGATAAAACACGCACAAAAAGCCGCCAGGGTATTTGTCGTTATCTGATTGTGATCTGTCGTTTCGCAACTTTTCTTTACCCTTACGCGTCATTAGGCGTTGACGTGCTTCGTCCCTGAGGCGCGTCCAGACGGGGAAGGATTTGTTTTGATGATGCGACGTCTAGCCGCCGGACTGGCCGCGGCCGCCGTGGGCGCCACCCTGGTGGCCACCGCCGCCGCGCCCGCCCTGGCGGACACGGACCCCGATCCCGACTTCGCCGGCGGGCGCACGAGCCTCCAGCTCGACGTCAGCCCGGACCCGGTTCGGCGCGGCAAGGCCATCGACATCGAGGGCAAGCTGTCCGTGTCCTGCGACGAGGACTACATCAGCGGTTTCGTCTCGGTCCACCACGCCGACTACTGCAAGGACAGCGAGCGCTGGCACCGTCTGGCGTCGAAGCGGGTCACGATCCTCTTCCAGGCCGACGGCAGCAGCGGATGGGACTACGTCGAGTCGGTGCGGACCAGCCGCGACGGCTACTTCCACACCACCGAGCGGGCCTACACCTCGGGCACCTGGCGTGCCGTCTTCGAGGGTTCCCGATACCTGGCCCCCTCCGAGGGCAAGGACTGGGTGAAGGTCTACGGCGGCCGCCGCCACTAGCAGCACCCGGCGGAAGCCCGGCCGCGTGCGGCCGGGCTTCCGGCATGTCCGGCCTCGGACGTCTCAGTAACCGACGGCGACCTGGACCCGGTGGTGCCGCGGCTGCTCGATCTCGTCCACCACCGCCGCGGCCAGATCGGCGTAGGAGAACGCGGGACCGCCCTCCTCGGCGGCCATGACCTGCTCCCCGCCGAACCGGTGACGCCCGCTGCGCTCCGCCAGGTCGTCGAGCACCACCGGCGGCGGCGCGATCATCACCCAGTCCAGCGCCCCGCCCTCCGCGCGCAGCACCTCCAGCTCGGCGGCGTGCCCGAGCGAGAACGTCCGGGCGTCCTCGGGGAAGCCCGGCGTGTCCACCAGCCGCGTCCCCGGCGCGACCTCCAGCAGGGTGCCGATGCCCAGCGCCACCAGCCGGGGCACGCCCGCCTTCGCCAGCCCGGCGGTCAGCGCCCGTGCCGCCGCCGTGTAGAACTCCGCCGACGGCACGTCCATCCGGGCGCCCGCCTGCACCGCCACGTCGTGCCCCGCCGAGACCGCCGCCACGCTCCCCGGGTCGGTCACGTCACCCGCGACCACACGGACGCCGTCGCCGGAGGGCCCCGCGTACCGGGCCGGGTCGCGCACCACCGCCGTCACCTCGTGCCCCCGCTCCAGGGCCTGGGCGACCACCCGCGCGCCGGCCCGCCCGCCACCGCCGAAAACCACGATCCTGCTCATCGTCCAGCACTCCGTTCAGCGGCCGGCACACCCGGCCGCGCCCGGCAGACGGTAGACGCCCGGTGGTCCCTTCCCGCAACGATAGTGACCCTCCGCCGCCTACCATGGACGCCATGGCCGAACCCCTTGACCCCGACATGTTCGCCGAATGCGTCCACGTCCCCCCCTTCCGGGTCGGCGACAAGTGGACCGCCAAGATCATCCACTGCCTGGAGCAGGGCCCGAGGCGCTTCACCGAGCTCCAGGTGCCGCTGCGCGGCATCACCCCGAAGGTCCTCACCGAGTCCCTGCGCGCGATGGAACGCGACGGCCTGCTCACCCGCACGCCCTACGCCGAGATCCCGCCCCGCGTCGAGTACGCGCTCACCCCCCTCGGCCGCAGCCTGCTGGCCCCCATGGCGGCCTGCTGCGAGTGGTCGAGGACACACCTGTCGGAGCTCATCGACGCCCGCGAGTCCTGGTACGCCGACCACGCCCTGCCCACCTCCTGACGATCCGCCGCGACCCGGCGGAATCGATCACGAGCGCGGCGCGTTGCCGCGAGGGCGAGGCGGTTTTGAGGGTCGCGCGACACCCGTCGTACTCTGGCTCTCTGGCTCTCTGGCGAAAACGGACAGGAGGTGACGCCCCATGTTGCGAGACTCGTTCGGACGGGTGGCCACGGATCTGCGGGTGTCCCTCACGGACAAGTGCAACCTGCGCTGCACGTACTGCATGCCGCCCGAAGGGCTCGACTGGCTGCCCACGGCGCAGCTGCTGACGGCCGACGAGATCGTCCGGCTGGTGCGCGTCGGCGTCGAGCGCCTGGGCATCACCGAGGTGCGCTACACCGGCGGCGAGCCGCTGCTGCGGCGCGAGCTGGTCGACATCGTCACCCGCACCACCGCCCTCGAACCGCGCCCCCAGGTGCTGCTGACCACCAACGGCATCGGCCTGGCCCGGGTGGCCGAGCCGCTGGCGCGGGCCGGCCTCGACCGGGTCAACGTCTCGCTCGACACCCTCGACCCGGCCACGTTCAAGCGGCTGGCCCACCGCGACCGGCACGCCGACGTCATCGAGGGGCTGGCCGCCGCCGACGCGGCGGGCCTGCGCCCGGTGAAGGTCAACGCGGTCCTCATGCGCGGGGTCAACGACCACGAGGCCGTGCCGCTGCTGCGCTTCTGCCTGGACCAGGGCTACGAGCTGCGCTTCATCGAGCAGATGCCGCTCGACGCCCAGCACGGCTGGACCCGCGAGGGCATGATCACCGCCGACGAGATCCTCGAACGCCTCTCGTCCGCCTTCGACCTGGCGCCCGACGACCTGGAGCAGCGCGGCAGCGCCCCGGCCGAGCGGTTCCTGGTCGACGGCGGCCCGGCCAGGGTCGGGGTGATCGGCTCGGTGACGCGCCCGTTCTGCGGGGCCTGCGACCGGGTCCGGCTCACCGCCGACGGCCAGGTGCGCAACTGCCTGTTCGCCACCGAGGAGTCCGACCTCAAGAGCGCCATGCGCGCGGGCGCCTCCGACGACGACCTGGCCGCCCGCTGGATCGCCGCGGTCTCGCGCAAGCGCGCCGGGCACGGCATCGACGACCCGTCCTTCCTCCAGCCGTCCAGGCCGATGTCGGCCATCGGCGGCTAGCGTGCCCGTCGACCCCTTCGACGCGGTGATCCTGGCCGGGGGAGCGGCCCGCCGCCTGGGCGGCGCGGACAAACCCGGCCTGGCCGTCGGCGGCCGTCCGCTGGTCGAGCGGGTGGTCGCGGCGGCGTCCGGGGCGCGCCGCACGGTCGTCGTGGGCCCCCGCCGTGACCTGCCCGGGGTGCTCTTCACCCGGGAGGACCCGCCGGGCGGCGGGCCCGTCCCCGCGCTGGCCGCCGGGCTGCGTGAGGTCGACGCGCCGTGGCTGGTCCTGCTCGCCGGCGATCTGCCGTTCCTGACGGCGGCGCACGTGCGGGAGCTGCTGGCGGCGGCCCGTCCGGGCGCCGGGGCGGTCATGGTCGACGACGAGGGCCGCGAGCAGTGGCTCGTCGGCGCCTGGCCGGTGCCGGAGCTGCGGGCGTCCCTCGACGCCTACGCCGGGCGCTCGCTCAAGGGCCTGCTGGGCCCCCTGACCGGAACGCGGCTGGCCTCGCCCGGCCGGCCGTGGTTCGACTGCGACACGATGGACGACCTGAAGGAGGCTCGCATGAACGTACTCACCGAGTGGACCGCGCTGGTGTGCGGGGAACTGGGCGTCGACCCGGCCCGGGTTGACCGCGACCTGGTCCTCGACCTGACCAAGGAGGTCGCCCACGGGGTGGCCAGGCCCGCCGCGCCGCTCACCGCCTACCTGCTCGGGCTGGCCCAGGGGGCGGGAACCGCCCCTGAGGACGCCGTGGCCAAACTGATCACATTGGCGAAGAACTGGGAGCGGGCCACCACCGAGACGCTGACTGACGGCTGACACTCGAACGAACTCTTGAAGTCAAGCCGTCCCCTTCCTCAAGATTTCCTGTGAAATACGAGGAGGAGGGCGGTGTAAACGATTTCGGGAAAGCGGTCCTATCGGACTCCGGCCGGCGCGGGGACTGATCGTCCAATGCAAAGGGCTGGCCAGGAAAAGGGCGACGCCGGGTGGTTACGGGGGCAAACCACCCGGCGTCGCTTCATCGGCGTTCCGACGGGGGCCCGGAACGCCGGCACCAGCACTCCGACGGGGGACCGGAGCGCTTGCCTAAAGCGTACACCTACAACCCATGGGATGCGTCAAGACTTAGTCACGACCCGATCTCGCGTCGATGCAGCGGTATCTCGGTTTGGTTAGCCTCGGGAGACTGAAAGGCAGGTGGCGGGGCGCCCTCGCTCCGCTCATTGGCCCCGATTACCGCAATGTATGGCAAAAACACGGCCCCGGCGATGAACACCAGCCGGAACGGCCACGGCAACGGCAGCACGACCGCCAGGATCAGGCAGATCGTCCGGATGCCCATCTTGATCAGGTAGGCGACCTCGCGCTTGCGGATGTCGGCCGTCAGCGAAGGTCTGGCGTCCGTGACCTGGTGAACGTCCTGCTTCTTGCGCCACCCCTTCATACCTTCCACGGTAGACCTCGTACGGGCAGGGCGCGACGGCGCGGCCGGGCGGCGGAGAGGGACATGCGATCATGGCCTTCGAGTAAGGAGGATGGGGAGATGACGGATCGAACGTATCGGGTCACTGAGATAGTCGGCACGTCGGGGGAGAGCCTTGACCAGGCCATTCGCAACGGCCTCCAGCGGGCCTCGCAGACCCTGCGCCACCTGGACTGGTTCGAGGTCACCGAGATCCGCGGCCATCTCGACGGCGGCGACATCGCGCACTACCAGGTGGGCATGAAGGTGGGCTTCCGCCTGGAGGACTCCTGACCGTCCCTGGAGCCTCCGCGGGCACGCGCGGAGGCCACTGACACCCGCCCCGCCCGGGGGCCGTCCAGCGGCGCGCTGGGGGCCTCCCGGACGGCGGACCGCACGACGACGCCCGCCGTGCCGCCCCCTCGCGGGGGGGGGGGCGGGGCGGGCGGG
>NZ_JBFAOV010000064.1:0-30468 GCF_040675375.1 Nonomuraea sp. NPDC049607 | reverse complement strand
TCGACCACGACGAACGCGGCCAGGAGCGCCAGCCCGGCGGCGAAGCTGCCCAGGATCACCGGCGAGGTCCAGCCTCGGGAACCGCCCTCGATCAGGCCGTAGGTGAAGGCGCCCACGCCCGCGACGGACAGGACCGTGCCGGGGACGTCGATCGGCGGCGCGCCCGCGTTGCGGGACTCCCCCAGCACGCGCAGCCCGGCCAGCAGCAGGACCGCCCCGATGGGCACGTTGACCAGGAAGATGGCGGGCCAGCCGAAGGACTCCACCAGGATCCCGCCCGCCAGCGGTCCGGCGGCCAGGCCGATGCCGCTGAACCCGGCCCACAACCCGATCGCTCTGACGCGCTCCCCCGGGGCGGGATACGCGGCGGCGAGCAGCGCCAGCGAGGCGGGGCTCAGCGCCGCGGCCCCGACGCCCTGCAGCACCCGCCCGGCGATCAGCCAGCCGATCGAGGGCGCCAGGGAACACACCACCGACGCGGCCGTGAACACCACCACCCCGGCCAGGAACACCCGCCTGCGGCCGAACCGGTCGGCGAAGACGCCGCCCGACAGCAGCAGCATGGCCACCAGCAGCACGTAGGCGTCGACGATCCACTGCAGGCCGGTCAGCCCGGTGTGGAGCCGCTGCTGCATGTCGGGCAGGGCGGCGCCGACGATCGTGTTGTCGAGCAGCACCATGAACTGACCTGCGCAGGTCAGGGTCAGCAACGCTTTCACGCAAATCCTTCCTCAGAGCAGTTGATTCTCACGCTGTGAACGCGGTCAAGGGGGTACGGAATCTTCTCCAAGTTCGGCCACCGGTTCGCGCCCGCTTCGCCGACCTGGACGCCCCGCGATCAAAAAGTCGATTCCATGAATGTGCACCCTAATGGCATGCCGCAAGCGCTCAAAAAACCGAAAAAACTGCGTCTGAGATGTATCTCCCCAGGTCAGATGGGGTGTCGGCGGTGAAGCCATAGAATGGCGCTCCACACAATGAGATAGATGTCTCTCTGCTCATCGGTGCATAGCCATATCGAGCGGGATTTGTCCAGCAGTGAAATCTGCGGGCTTAGAAACGGGCCACTAAGAGGAGAGGCCGGTTTTTGGGCCCTCCCTGATGGCCGAACGGCGCATCAAGGCCCGCCGCGAGGTCGGACGCGACGACGTCGCCGCAATGGCCGCGAGCGGGCAAGACCGCGATGGTGCCTGTGGCGATACGTTCCAGGCACACCTGGTGGATCCGGGCCGGCTCCGCCTCCGGTTCCGTCCACGGAGACCCGGCGCGCCGGAGGACGGCCGGTGGCAGCACGTCCGCTCCTCCGGCCGTTTGCGGTCCTGCCGGACCGGATGGCCCGTCAACCGTGGTGGGGGGCGGCGGCGAGTGCCGATGCGTCCGGCCTGCAAGCGACCTGGCCGCGCCGATCATCCCCGGACGCCCCCTGGCGGACCTAGTCGAAGACCACTTCCTTGTAGTTGCCCACCTTGCGCTTGGTGTACAGGTAGGTGCCGCCGGCGGGTACGTTGCGCTCCTCGACGACCCCGGACGTGTTGAGCTCGGCCAGCGCCTGCAGCTGCTTGGAGGTGTCGCCGCTCTGGGTGCCGAACCCGATGGGCAGGAACGGGTGGCGCCAGCCCTGCTGGGAGGCGGCGTCGGTCACGGTCTCGCCTTCGCGCTGCGCGGGCCGGAAGCTGTAGGGGATCTCGTAGTGGTCGAGGACCACCTTGCAGAAGTCGCAGACGGGCGCGCAGCACTTCAGGTACTTGATGGACGACAACTTCTTCTCGCCCACCGCGGCCAGGATGCACATCTCGGCGTGGTTGCTGACGTTGTCGCAGAACGGGCCGGCGATGCACACCAGCCGGTCGGTGTTGAGGCGCCGGGACTCGATCTCGCTGACGATGGCGTCCGGGCCCTCGCCGGTGACGCCGCCGAGGCCGTTGGACTTGGTGAACCAAAGGTTGTCGTCGACGATGGCGAGCGTGTAGTTGGTGGTCTTGCCGAACTTCTTGCCGGCGATCCACTCGACCAGGGAGTCGATGTCGGACTTCTGCAGTGTCATGGGGCCCCTCCTCCTCGTGACTGTCCACTCGGGTCGGAGGGCGTACGGGCGCGGAAAATACCCCGGGAAGCGGCGGGACGCGGAGCCCCTGGAAGGCTCACATACGGCGAACTCAGGGGCCGCCCGTCTCGGCGCCACATGATGTGAAGACTCCGCTGACGTCCCCCCACCCGGAAAGCGATCCCCCACCCGCACCCCGCCTCCGAGGACTTCTCCCGCGTGCTGGCTCAGGTGCCCGGGGCTTTCGTGTTCCTGGGCGCGCGCCCGGCGCGCCTGAGCCGCGACGAGGCGGAGGAGAACCACTCGCCACGCGCCGAGTTCGACGACGTGGTGCTGAACGACGGCGCGCGGCTCCTGGCCGAACTCGCGGTACGGCGACTGAACGCGGACGCGATGAATGCGGCGATGTATTTGTAGGCGACGCATGTCGCGGGGTCGGCTCCGGTGCATGCTCGCGGCCCCCGGAGTGGTTCTCCAGGGGCCGCGGGGGCAGGCGGCGCCAGGGGCTACGGCGTGATTTCGCGCACGAGCCTGGTGGTCCAGCCGCACCAGACGAGGCCGGGCAGGAACGCCCCGCCGGCCTCGTCCAGGTGATCCTCGACGTAGGGGATCGTCGCGTCGCAGACCTCGATGATCTGGTCGAAGAAGTCGATGGTGTCGGCGTTCAGGTGGTAGCTCCAGCGCGGGTTGAAGTCGGTCTGGCGCTTGAGGATGCGTCCGACGACGTGCGGCCGGTCCATGGTCTCGCCGTTCACCAGGTCGCGAGCGTGTTGGATCTTCGCGGGGTCGGTGAGCTTGACGATGAACTCCTCGCGGGTGATGTGTAATCACACGGCTTGCCGCGCAGCACCTGACGCCACCGTGGCAACGCAGTCACCCCGGCCTGGACACCGCCCGCGCCGCGGCCCGCCGTTCCACGAACCAGAACGTCACCAGCAGCGCCGCTCCCACAGCCAGCGCGGCGAGCCCGGCCTGGTCTTCGTGCCGTTCCACGACGCACCGCCGGTCGAGTCGGGGCTGGTGTGGCCCACCGCCAGGCAGACGCCCCTGGTCGAGGCGTTCGCCCAGGCGGTCGCGGCGATCGAGGTCAATGCCTGACGTCGTCGGGGACGTCCGGGGCCGGGCCGCAGTGGCCGACGGAGTAGGTTCTCTCCCGTGACTGACATTCGACTTCTCGCTCCAGCGGAACTGCCCCTGTGCCGGCGGCTCGAAAGTGATCGCGAGTGGTCCACCGACGAGGCCAAATGGCGGCTGATGTTCGAGGTGGGCGAGGTGTACGCCATCGACGCGGCCGACGGCGACGGCCTGGCCGGGTGCGTGGTGGTGACCCGCCACGGCGACGCGCTGGCCGACGTCGGCATGATGCTGGTCGCCGCCAGGTACGGCAGGCAGGGGCTCGGCACGCGGCTGATGGAGCACGCCCTGGAAGTCGCCGGGGACCGCGTCGTGGAGCTGACCGCGACCCGGTTCGGGCGCCCCGTCTACGAGCGGCTGGGCTTCCGGCCCACCGGCAGCCTGACGATCACCATGGGCCCGATGGAGGGGGCGTCGTCGTCCGGGGTTCGCGTGGCGACACCGGAGGACCACGCCGCGCTCCTCGCCCTGGACGCCGAGGTCACCGGCGCCGACCGGAGCAAGGCGCTGACCGCGCTGCTGGCCACGGCCGAGCGCACGGTCGTCACCGACGGCGGCTTCGCCGTGGCCTGGAACGCCGGCCCTCACCGCGTCATCGGCCCCGTCGTCTCCCCCTCGGAGGAAGCGGCCCGCGAGCTGATCCTGGCCGCCGCCCACGGCTCCGACCGCGACGTGCGGATCGACCTGCTGGACGCCTACCCGGGCCTGCGCCCGTGGCTCACCGAGCTGGGGCCCACGGAGGGACCCGCGGCCCTGCCGACGATGGTCCACGGCGCCCGCCGCCACCCGGGCGACCGTGGGCGTTACGTCGCGCCCATCCTCATCTCGATGGGCTGACCGGACGCCGCCCGCAGCGGGGGAGGAGTCGGCACGTTCGTACAAGTGCCGCCGTGATCCACCGGAGCATCCTGGGGACGGACGACCGTTCCCAGGAGAGGGTCACGATGCTCAATCTGTCGATCGTTCTGGAAGACAGCGCCCGCAACGCGCCGGACCGTACCGCCCTGGTCCTCGGTGACCTGCGCCTGTCGTACGCCGTGGTGGACTCCGTCGCGAACCAAGTGGCCAACCTGCTGGTGACGCGGGGGATCGGCAGGGGCGACAAGGTGGCGCTGCTCTGCCCGAACCTTCCCTACTTCCCGTTCGTCTACTTCGGCATTCTCAAGGCCGGGGCGACCGTGGTCCCGCTCAGCGTGCTGCTGCAGCCGCGCGAGATCACCTACCACCTGACCGACAGCGACGCCAAGGCGCTCTTCTGCTTCGAGGGCACCGATGAGCTGCCGACGGGGGCGCGCGGGCGGGAGGGGTTCGACGGCACGCAGGGCTGTGAGCACTTCTTCGTCCTGCCCGCCACGCCGCTGGCCACCGAGTCGGAGCACGGCGAGTCGTTCTGGGCGGCGCTGGACGGCATGCCCGGGGAGTTCGAGACGGTTCGAACCGGGCCGGAGGACGTCGCGGCCGTCCTCTACACCTCCGGCACCACCGGCCGGCCCAAGGGCGCCGAGCTCACCCACGCGAACCTGCTGATCAACGCCGTCGTCAGCGACCAGATGTTCCCCGCCGATCCCGAGGGTGACGTCTCGCTCGCCGTACTGCCGCTCTTCCACTCCTTCGGCCAGACCTCCGTCATGAACGTGAGCCTGCGCCGCCGCGCCACCCTGGTGCTCCTGCCGCGCTTCGAGCCCGGCCAGGCCCTGGAGCTCATGCGCCGGGAGAAGGTGACCATGTTCGCCGGGGTGCCCACCATGTACTGGGCGATGTTGTCGAAGATCCACGCGGAGGGGGCCGAGGTGCCCCCGACGCTGCGGGTGGCGGTGTCGGGGGCGGCCGCCTGCCCGGTCGAGGTGCTCAAGGATTTCGAGGCCACGTTCGGCATCCCGATCCTGGAGGGTTACGGCCTGTCGGAGACGTCGCCCGCGGCCTGCTTCAACCAGCTCAGCCGGCCCACCAAGCCCGGCACCATCGGCTTCCCCCTCTGGGGGGTGGAGATGCGGCTGGTGGACGGCGACTGGAACACCGTCCAGGGCGAGGGGCCCGGCGAGATCGCCATCCGCGGTCACAACGTCATGAAGGGCTACCACGGGCGACCCGAGGAGACCGCGGAGGTCCTGCGGGACGGCTGGTTCCGCACCGGCGACATCGCCACCCGCGACCAGGACGGCTACTACGCCGTCGTCGACCGCACCAAGGACCTGATCATTCGGGGTGGGTTCAACGTCTACCCGCGGGAGGTGGAGGAGGTGCTGATGACGCACCCGGCGGTCTCGCTGGTGGCGGTGGTCGGCGTGCCGCACGGCTCGTACGGGGAGGAGGTCAAGGCGTACGTCGTCCCGTCGGCCGGTGCGACGGCGAGTGAGGACGAGCTCGTCGCCTGGTGCCGGGAGAACATGGCGGCCTACAAGTACCCGCGGACCATCGAGTTCCGTGAGAGCCTGCCGATGACCGCGACCGGCAAGATCCTCAAGCGCGAGTTGCGCCAGGCGCTCGCCCGGGGGTCAGGGCAGCCAGTCGATCGCGGCGGCGAGCTCGGAGGGCACGCTGCCGAAGGTGCGCCGGAAGGCCCGGGTGAAGTGCGGGCCGTCGGCGAACCCGGCCGCGTGCGCGGCCGCCGTCAACGTCTCCCCGGCGGCCACCCGGTCGATGGCCCGCCGCAGGCGCAGCCACCGCACGTACGGCCGTAGCGGGAGCCCCACGTGCGCGCTGAACAGGTGCGCGAGCCGGCTCGGCGACAGGTGGACCGCGTCCGCGACCGCCCGCAGCCTTACCGGTCCTCCTGCCAGGAGCGCGGGGATGACGGCGATCGCCGCCTCCACCGCCGGGTGCGGCGGGACGCCGCCGGAGCCGCCGGGGCCGCCGGGGCCGCTCCACGCCTCGACGGCGCGCAGCGCGCCGGCCGCCTCGGCCGAGCGCGCGTGACCGACCGGCGGCTCGGTGAACATGAGCGGCCGTGTTCCCGCACGGCTCGCCGGCTGCGAGCTCACGGGCTCGATCTGCGGAAGGCCGTGTCCGGCCCGGGTGGCGGACGGCGACCAGGACGAAGCCCCCGGCCCGGCGCTGGCGCGCGCGAGCAGGGACCTGCCCGGCGAACTGCGCGGATCCAGGTGGGCGAGCAGGGCGTCGCGCGCCCCGGTCAGCACCGTGTGGCCGGTGTCGGGCGGGACGACGGCGACGCGCGTGGTCAGCTGTTCGCCGTGGGCGTCGGCCAAGGTGAACGGCTCGGCGGCGATGATGAGCTGGACCGCGTGGTGCGCGTGCAGGTCGTTGCCGCCGATCGCGCCGCCGTACAGCATGAGGCCGGGCCGCAGGAGACACCAGCCGCGCCAGGCACGCGACATCACTCCGCCCTCCTTCTCAGGGGGTGGGCCCGCTGCGCCAGGCCGGTCCCTCAGACGATCGGCCCCCTGGTGTTCGCCGTCGCCCTGCGGTGCGCGCCTCCACCCCGGGTGGGTCCCCAAGAGCTGAGGGTCCCGTTACCGATCACGTGCCTGATCGGTAACGGGATATCGAAGGCGGTTACTAGTTCAGCACGTCCACGGCGACAGGTGACTGGTTGCCCTGTGCGTCGACCGCGACGACCTCCGCGCGATACTTCACGCCGTCGCGCGTGACCGGGACCGGAATGTCCATGGAGCCGGCGGCGGGCACCACGTCGAAGCGGTTGGCGACCTTGGTGCTGAGCACCTCGTCGCCGTTGTCGGCCCGGGTGACGCGCACCTTGTAGTGGTACACCAACTCGTCGTCCGCGGCCTGCTCGACGCGCAGCGCCAACTGGCCGTCCTTGCCGGTCTGCGCCGACAGGGGGTGCGACGACGTCCAGCGCGGGGCCGTGCGGTTGCGGTTGGCGTCGGTGTAGGTGAAGTTCTCCACGACCTGGGCATCGCTACCGGCCGTCTTGATCTCCCAGGGCTTGCCGGCCAACGTCCCGTCGCTCTGGAACGGCGGCTTCCAGTTCGCCGACCATTTCCCGCCGGTGTACATGTCGTGGAGGTCGGCGTTCAGATTGATGCGGTTGATGACCGTACGGCCCGGGTAGATCTCGACGGCCAGCCCCTGGGCGGTGGGGGTCTCGAAGCGATTGGCCAGTCGCCCTTCCGCGTCGAGCATCTGGTAACCGTGGTCGATTTCGATGTACGACGAACTGGAGTCGTTGACCGCGGTGAAGTTCTTCTGGTGGATCGAGCGCGGGTCGTTCAGGTTCAGATGCGAATGGCCCGAGAAGTAGATGGCGCGCGGGAACTTCGACAGATCCTCGGCCAGGCGCGGGTTGCTGGTCTGCTGGCCGTCCATGACGGTTCCCGGAACCGGCCGGTGCCCCCCGACGATGATCGGCAGGTCCCGGTAGGCGGGGTTCGCGGAGATCTGGCCGAGCTGTTCGCGCAGCCAGGCGGCCTGGGCGGGGGAGTAGTCCTCGGTGTTGACCGTGACGATCGGGATCCCCTTGACGTCGGTGCGGTAGTAACCGGCACCGGAGTCCGGGAACCACTCCTTGGGGTAGCCCGCACGGACTTCGGCCAGGGTCGCGTCATGGTTTCCGTACGCCATGAGCACCTGGGTCGCGTTCATGCCCTTGCGTTCGAGGTTCTCCTTGAAGATGCGGGCGGTCAGCTGGTGATCCTTGCCGCGTCCGTCCCAGTTGTCGTTGATCATGTCGCCGTTGGAGAGGATGGCGTCCGGGGTGCCCAGGACTCCGGCGAAGGTGTCGAAGTAGGACGACCAACGGTGGCGATCGGCCTCGTAGTCGCCGATGTGCACGTCAGAGACGATTATCATGCGGGCGATCGGCTGCTCACCCTCGCGGATGAGGTATCCCTCGGACTTGAAGGCGCCGGCCTGGTTGCCCTTGAAGGCGCGTGCCGTCAGGTTCGTGTCCGCGGTGATGCGGATCGGCTTGCCGGCGTACGGCGGGCTGCTCTTCGTGGGAATGCTGCCGTCGGTGGTGTAGCGGATCGTCTCACCCTGCTTGGCCTTGAGCTCGACGGACACCGCCTGCTCGTAACGGCCGCCGTCGACGCTGAACGCCGGGGCCGGTGGCGTCCCGCCCGGGACGGCTGAGGCGGCTTGTGCCAGCGGGAAGAGTCCCATACCGAGGCCAACCGAGACTGCTGCGATGTGGCGCCAGGTTGCCGATTCTCGGCGACCGGTGAAGTTGGCATGTGGCATGTGGTTGCCCCGATCTCGTCACGACGCACTCGGCGCTGTGACGTGTGCTTCAAAAGTTAACGACTTGAACCTGGAGCGCCAAGATGTACGGAAGCGCCGACCTGCATGAAGTTCCTACGACGTCGAAGGTAAGAAGTGGCCATTCGGCCGCTCGACGCAGGCGCCGGCCGGCGGCTCTCGCCCGGGACGGGCTCCAGCCGCCGGCCGCTTCACCTGTCAGGCGGTCGTGAAGGAGATCCACACGTCCGGCGGGACGTCCGGCCGGTGCGGGACCGCGTGGCGTTCCTCCGTCCACGCCTGGCCGGCGATCGTGGTGGCCACGCGCCTCCAGAACGCCACGGCCGCCGTGTTGGAGTCCTGGAAGGCGATCTTCCACGGGCCGGGATGCCGGGAGATCACGTCCCGCACGACCGTCATCCCGATCCCGGACCGGCGTGCGCCGCGTACGACGAAGAAGCTGTTCAGCACCCGCTCCGGGCCGGACAGCGCGCGTACGAAGGAGAACCCGATCGGGTGGTCGTCGCTGGTGAACAGGTAGGACGCCCAGTCGTCGTCCTGGAACGCGGCCCGCAGCCGGTCGCTGTGATAGGTGGCGTCGGCGGCGGGCAGCCCGCCCTGGAACTCCGACATGTCGTGGCGGAACATGAGCCAGAGTCGTTCGACAGTGGGGAAGTCCGCGGCGTTCGCAGGCCGCACGCTTGCTTGAAAAGTGGTCATACAAGCACTTTCCGGCCGCAATCAACATCAGGCCGGAAAGGTAACAATACCAGACGTTGATCATCAACGGCGCACGGTGCGATGCGTTACAGCTGCGGCGGCCACAGTTTTCCCACTCGTCGGTCGCGATCGAGTGACTCCTCCGCAGGGATCATCCCGCGCATGCTTCTGGTCACGACCCCCTGTTCCACGGACCGACAGGAGATCATCATGCCCGGAGCACCCACGGTGGCGATCGCGCGCGGAGCGGCCGCGTGCCTGCTCCTCTTATCGGCCGCCCTGACGTCGGCGAACCCCGCCGGGGCGAGCACCTCGGCGGTGGCGTGCGGGGACGTCCTGACGACGAACACCACGCTCACCGACGACCTGACCTGTCCGGGCGGCGCCTTGACCATCGGGGCCAACGACGTCGACCTGGACCTCAACGGGCACACGATCAACGGCTCGGGCACCGGCAACGGACTGCTGGTCGCCGGCCGGCGGGGCACCACGGTCCGCAACGGCACGATCACCGGCTTCGCCTACGGGATCTACGTCGACTTCGGCGGCACCGTCCTCACCGCCACCGACGTACGGCTGCTCGCCCCCGTGGACGTCTGGCGGGGCACGGTCACCTTCACCGGCACCCGCCGGGACGCCTGCCTGCTGTCCGGCATCAGGCTGATCGACGGGCTGCTCACGGCCGACCGGTGCACGGTGACCGGGCAGACCGTCCTGGTGCGCAGCTCCGGCTCGACGATCCGGGACAGCGCCCTGACCGGCGGAAGCCTCACCGTCAGCGCCACAGACCGGAGCGTCTTCACCGGCAACGTCTTCGACGCGTTCCCCATGGGCCTGTCGAACGACAGCCGCCGCAACCTCGTGAAGACCAACGTCTTCAAGAACTCGCCCACCGCGGGCCTCGGCGCGAACGAGACCTTCCTGCCGCAGGACGCGAACACCATCGAGTACAACGTGTTCACCGGCAACGACATCGGCCTGCACTCCAGCTCCATGCTGAAGCACCTCATCGTCCGCAAGAACGTGTTCAACGGCAACAAGACCGTCGGCATCTTCGTGGAGAACCCATGGGGGACAAACCGGGCCGGTCCTGATCCCGTCTCCGACAACGTGTTCGTCGGCAACGGCCACAACCCCAGTGGACTCGTCGACCGTCTGGGGCAGACGGTCCAGGGCGGCATCCACCTGACGTCGCGCGCGGCTCTCACCCCGCCGGTCACCTTGAGGAACAACGTCGGCACCGGCAACGCCGGCCATCTGATCTGGGCGCCCCCGGGCACGGTCGCCGACGGCGGCGGCAACCAGGGACCCTGCGGCCCCACCCCCAACCCCGACCTGACCTGCTGGTGACGCCCTCGGCGGTCAGGCGACCGTCACGCCGCCTTCGGGGGAGTCGGTGGAGCGGCTGAGCTCCGCCCAGGCGTCGAAGTCGTCCTGGACGCGTCGGCGCCCGGCCGTGACCAGGCGCAGCGCGTCCGAGCCGAGCAGAAGGTGCACGGGCGGCTCCTCCACGTCCAGGAGGGTGAGGATGGCGTCGCCCGCACGATCCGGGTCACCGATGCCCTGCCCCGCGAGGGCCTGGCGGCGGGTCCGGATCGGGTCGAACAGCGCGTCGTAGTCGGCGATGCTGCGGGGTGCGCGGACCAGTGACCTGCCTGCCCAGTCGGTCTTGAACGCGCCGGGCGCCACGGCGGTGACCCGCACGCCGAACTGGGCGACCTCTTGTGCCAGGGTGCCGGTGATGCCTTCCAGCGCGTGTTTGCTGCCTTCGTAGAACGCCAGTCCGGGGAAGGTGGTGTGCCCGCCCATCGAGGTGATGACGAAGATGTGGCCGCCGCGCCGTTCCCGCATGCCGGGCAGGACCGCCTTCATGGTCGCCACCGTGCCGAACACGTTGACCTCGAACTGCCGGCGCAGATCGGCCATCGACGACTCCTCGAAGGTGCCTTCGAGCCCGTAGCCGGCGTTGGCCACGAGCACGTCGATCGGGCCCAGTTCCGCTTCGGCGGCTCGGACCGTGGGGTCGATCCGGTCCGCGTCGGACAGGTCGAGGATGAAGGCGCGGGCGCGGTCGGGGTCCAGCGCCCGGAAGGCGGCCGCGTGCCGCTCGGCGCGTACGGTGCCCGCGACCCGGTGCCCGGCCGCCAGGGCTCGCCGGGCGACGGCCAGTCCGAGGCCGGTGCTGACGCCGGTGATGAGGAATGTCTTGCTCACTACGGATGTCCTTTCGTGGACGCCGGGCGTGCGTGCGCACGGCGGCATCGACCCCACAGGTTGGGCGGGGTCGTGTCCGGGTGGTTTCAGTGGTGGTCAGGACCCGGCGGCGGCGTCCCGAGCGGTGACGGGTTCGCTGCCCCAGCTGGCCAGCAGCCGCAGGCGCTCCTCGGACGGCGAGCCGGACGGCGCGCAGTAGACGACGAGCGACTGGCCAGGGTCGGCGACCGAGGTGAAGATCTCGTACTGCAGTTCCAGGTCACCGGCGACCGGGTGGCGGAGGCGTTTGAGACCGGTGCTGCGTTCCTGGACGCGGTGTTCCGACCACCACGCCGGGAACTCGGGGGAGCGCATCATCAGCTCACCGATCAGGTTGGCGATGTGCTGGTTCCGCGGCTGGGCGGCGGCGGCCAGCCGCAACCCGTGCACGTAGTCACGGGCGACGCGTTCCCAGTCGCACCACACCAGGCGGGCGCGCGGATCCAGCAGCGTCCAGCGCGCCATGCTGCGTTCCCGGCGCGGCAGCTCGGCCACGTCGGGGAACAGCGACGCCCACAACCTGTTCCCGCCGACGACGGTGAGGTTCCGGTCGGTGACGAAGGCGGAAGCCGTCTCCATCGACTCCAGCACCTGCCGCAGCGCCGGTCGTATCCGTGACGAGTGCTCGGCCCGGTCCTTGCGCCCGGCCGCGGCGCCCGCGAGGGCGAACAGGTGCCGCCGCTCGATGTCGTCGAACCGCAGCGCGTCGCACAGGGCATGCAGCACCTGTTCGGACGGCTGCCGGGCGCGGCCTTGCTCCAGACGGGTGTAGTACTCGGTGCTCACCCCGGCCAGTTGCGCGACCTCCCCGCGCCGCAGACCGGCGACCCGGCGACCGGCGTCGAACTCGACCGGCAGGCCGATCTCGTCCGGCGTGAGTCCGGCACGGCGGGCCCGCAGGAAGTCGCCCAAGTCGTTGTCGCCCATGCCCCAAGTCTGCTTCCTCGCCCAGCCGGCCACCAAGGGCGTAGCAGGCCCTGCCAGTACTACACACGTCCATGGTCAAGCACCGCTCGCCGCCTGCCCGCGGCGCCGGCGTCGGCCGCGCCGACCCTCCTTGTGCGGAACGGGCGGACCCAGCCCGCCTTTTCCTGCGCGGAGGCGGTGCGCGAGACGGTGTACGTCGAGACGCCGATGGACAGCGATCGCGACGGCCGCCGCGACCGGGTCGCCGCGGCCGTGATGCGCCCCGCGGAGACCCTGAACGGGATGAGGGTCAGGTGCAGGGCACGGGCGCCTCGGCAGGATGCCCGACGACCGGTGGCAGTGAGGACGTCCTCAGCGCGACCGCGGCCGTCGACTGGCTCAACGGCCGGGCACACGCCACCGACGCGAACGGGCGCGCGGTGGCCGCAGACTGGAGCACCGGCGCCGTGGGCCTGATCGGCCTCTCCTACGACGGCACTCTCGCCGAAGCGGTCGCCGCCCGAGGGGAGGGGCTCAGGACCATCGTTTCCAGGTGCGATCTCCAGCTGGTACGACTACGCGCGGGATCAGAGGATCGCCAATCCCGATTCCCGGCCGGTTCGCATGTGGTTCGGTCCGGCCGATTCGTCGGCTGTGGGCACCCTCGGAGACACGCCCGCCACGAGCGCGACCCAGACCTTCACCGACGACCCCACGCGGTACGCAGCGGAAATGATCGCCAACCCGTCGGCCGGCGCACCTTACCGGCTCGCCTACCTCACGGCCCCCTGGCTCTCGCCCCGAGAGGCACGCCGACCAAGCTGCCGATCGTCACGCGCGGTTCCATCGACGTCAAGAACCGTGACTCCGTGACCCGTCCGAAGGCCGTCCGCCCCGGCCAGGCGTGCACCGTGAGCTGGCGCCTGCACGCCACGGACCACGTCTTCCCGGCCGGCCATCGCACCGGGATCGTGCTCGTCGCGAACGACAAGGACTACGTCACCACCGGCCCCGCCGCCATGTCCGTGACCGTCGACCTCGGCCCGAGCAACGTGATGCTCCCCTTGGCGAACTGACCTCGCACCGCTGGGGACCCGGCGCCCGGCAGCGGTGCCCCTCACTCGCAGAAGAGCTCCACCCCAAGCCGCCCCACGCCCACCGGCGTCTGAATCCGTCGGGCACCGAGGTCGCAGCGGTCGGTCAGGACGACGTTCCCGATCCCCTTCACGGAAGTGGGTCAGGGACGTCGTCGCCCGTGAACAGGGTCAGGGCGTCGCGGTCGGGGGCGAGGGTTTCCGACAGGCGCTCGGCCTGGCGGTCGATCATGCGCTCCAGCGTCTTCTCCGCATGCCTTGCGTTGCCGAAGGAGTCTGTGCGGGGATACTGCCGGTACGCCTCCAGCAGCCGCTCCAGCGCCTCGGGCGCGCAGCGATAGCCCTCGGCCTCCGCCTTGCGGCGCACGATCTCCACCATCTCCTCATCGTCATAGGAGGTGAAGGGGACGGTCGCGCCGAAACGGTGGCGCAGGCCCGGGTTCGCGTCGAGGAAGTGCTCCATCTCCTGCGGATAACCTGCGACGATCAGCACGGTGTCGTCCCGGTGCTCCTCCATCAGAGTCAGCAGCGTGGACAGGGCCTCGGGGCCGAAGTCGTTCTGCGTCGCGCTCTGAGGCATGAGCGAATACGCCTCGTCGATGAACAGCACCCCGCCGACCGCGCGCTTGAACGCCTGCCGGGTCAGCGGCGCGGTCTTCCCCACGTACGGCGCGATCAGGTCGGCCCGCGTCACGACGGTGACCTGGCCTTGCGGGAGCACGCCAAGGGCCGCCAGGATCCGTCCGTACAGGCCGGCGACCGTGGTCTTGCCCGTGCCGGGCGGGCCGGTGAAGACCAGGTGGCGCACCGGGACCGTGGTCGGCAGTCCGGCCTCGGCCCGCCGACGGGTGTTCTCCATGCGCATCACCAGGCGCTTGACCTCACTCTTCACCTCGGACAGCCCGATCATCGCGTCGAGCTGCGCCAGCGCCTCGGCGAGCGCCGCCTCGTCCCGGCGGCGTCCACCGCCGCGCACCTCCGCGGGCAGGTCCTCGGGGAGCAGCGTGTCCAGGTCCGCCCCGCCCGCCGCGGCTCGCGCCGCCAGGTTGTCCGCCATCTTCTCCAACAGGTTCCGGGCGGCACGCCCGTTGGAGAAGGTCGGCCCGACGAGCTGCTGCTGGAAGTGGGACGCGAGCAGCGGCAGAGTCTCCTGGGACAGCTCGTACCCCTCGTCCCTGGCCAGCTTGGCGGTGATCTCCACCAGCTCCGCCGGCGAGTAGTGCGGGAAGGAAATGGTGCGGCTGAACCGGTCGCGCAGCCCCGGGTTGCTGTCGAGGAAGCGTTCCATCTCGGCGGGATAACCCGCCACAATCATGATCACTTCATCCCGGTGCGCCTCCATCAGCGTGAGCAGCTCGCCGATCGCCTCGCCACCGAAGTCGCGGCCCGAATCCTCCGGCACGAGCGTGTAGGCCTCGTCGATGAACAACACCCCGCCGAGGGCCCGTTCAAAGGTCTTCCGGGTGCGCGGCGCGGTCTCACCGATGTGCTCGCCGACAAGGTCGGCTCGTTTCGCCTCCACCAGATGACCGCTCTTCAGTGCCCCGAGCTCGGCGGCGATCCTGCCCCAGAGCTGGGCGACGGTGGTCTTGCCGGTACCGGGTGGACCCACGAAGACCAGGTGCTGCTGCGCGCTGCGTACAGGTCGCCCTGCCTGTCGGCGCCGCATGTCCAGGCGCAGCCGGTCGGCGAGCCGTCGCACCTGGGCCTTGGCCTGTTCCAGGCCGATGAGCGCCTCCAGTTTCGCCATCGCGGACCCGGCCGGACTCTCGACGTCCGGTCTGCCGCTGGTGGACTCGCCGATCTCGGCAGGACCGGCGTGTGCGGGAGCAGCGGTCGCGACGACGGCGGGTTCTTCCCCCACAGCGGTGGCGGGCGCGAACTCCCCGTCGTGGTCGACCAGCCGTACTCCGGGACGATGGGCGCCGATCAGGTCACCGCCTGCGTTGTCCCGTACAGTGCATCCGTCCAGGAGCACGCTTTCATCCGTACGGATGATCACACCGCTCCCGGTGCTGCCGGTCACCTTCGTCTTCCGCAGGGTCGCCGCCGCCCCCTCCGCAAGTTCGGCGCCGGTGGCGCAGCCCTGTAAGGTGACGTCCTCCAACCGCACCCGCCCGCCATGGACGTGGAAGCCGGCTCCGCCGGCGGCGACCGCACGACACCGGGTGAAACTGCCGTTGTCGACCGTGTACGCGTGACGGCCCGCCCGCTCGACAACCGAGTCCCGGACGGTGATCGAACCGCCCCCGCCGGCCTCCACCCCGAACACTTGCGGGTCCGTGATGCGCAGGCCCGCGAAGACACCACTCGAAGAGTTCACCACCAGCCCCGACTGGCAGTTCGCGATGCGCGCGTCCTCCACAGTGGGGTCGCCGCCTTCGCCGACATAGATCGCGGGGTAGGTCGCGCCCTCGATGGCGATGTCGCTGTAGGAGCCCCCCGAGGCGTCGATCTTCAGTCCGTTGCCCGCGACATCGCGGATCCTCACCCGGCGGGCCACCGGTCCGGCGGCCTCCGTCATCCAGAAGCTCGGTTCCGTCCCGCCGCTGATGTCGACATCCTCATACGTGCCGCCGGCGCCCTTGATCAGCAGGCCGCTGCCCCTCGCCTCGATGATCAGGTCACGCAGCACGGGGTCGCTGCCGCCGGCCACCCCCACCGCCGCTGTCGTCCCCCGGCCGGTCGCCGAGAACCGAAGAGAGCTGTAGGTTCCCCGAGAACGTTCCAGGATGGCCAGCCCGTTGCCGGCCACTCTCCGTACCGAACAGTTGGTGATCTCGGGTGCTGCCCCTCCGGTGACGAAGATCGCCGGATCGGTGGTCACCTCGTTCTCCCCGCCGTCGATGGTGCAGTTCTCGATGAGGGGCCGGCCCCCGTTGATGAAGATCGCGTTGCTCCGGGAGCGATGAATCGTGCAGTCGCGCAGCGTGGGCCTGGCGTTGCCCAGGATCGATATGGCGGAGGCCCGGCTGTCATCCCTGATGTCCACGGACTCGAACGTGCCGGACGCGTCGGTGATCTGCAGTCCGACGCCGTTCATGCGGAGGTTCCGGAAGACCGGGGAGCTCCTGTCGGAGACCGACACCCCGAACTGCGTCCCGGCTCCCGGGTCGGAGATCCGGCAGTCCGAATACGTTCCCGTGGAGTCGCCCTCGATGAGGAGGCCGGTCGCCGAAGCCCGCTCGATGTCGCACCTCTCGACCGTGGGGGCGCTTGTCTCCTTCACCACCACGGCCGGGCAGTTCTCCGGGCCCCCTGTGATCCGGCAGCGCACGATCGTGGGGTTGCTTCCGCGCACCACGATGGCGTTTCCGGTCGAGTTCGCTATTTCGCAGTCGCGGATGGCGGCGTCCGTGCCGTTGACGAAGGCGAAGCCCAAGGTCTCCTGAATTCGGCTTTCCTTGATTTCTCCCCGAGCGCCGTCGAAGACGATGGCGTGCCCACCGGTTCCGGCAATTGTGACATCTGACGCGACAAGGCGAGAGTCGGGCACGGCGAACAGTCCGTATTCGTGGCAGTCGTGGACGCGGCTGCGGCGAATACGGGCCATACCACCCTGATTCACGTAAACGCCACCGCATGAGGACGCCGAAACGGAGCAGTCCTCAAGCAACGCCCGGCCGCCGTCGCCCACCACGACTGCGGCCCAGTCGGTCGCCGTCCCGTGGAACGCGATCCCGCGCACAATGACCTCTTCGGGAGAGGTGACCAGAAGGGCCGCCTGGGGGGATACCACGCGTACGGTGCCCGCATCGGCCGCTCTGAGCACCACGAAACGATCCAAATGCACCATTTCTCGGTACTCTCCGGGCAGCACCGTCACCACGTCGGACGCACGTGAAGCGCGTATTGCGTCCCCAATTGTCCAGAACTGACCCTGGCCATGTGCCGAGACCACCAAATCGCCCAACGCGCACCCCCGTACCCACCAACCGAATACGTTTCCCACGCAGTCTAGAGTTGGTGATCTGCCATGTCTTGACCTGAATGGCCATGCTCCCCGAATGGCCCCCGGGAACAGCGGCAACGGCACTTCGGAGGGAAGCTCGCCCGTATGGAACATGACGAGGTGGCGGAGCGCCTGCGCGAGCTGCTCACCGCGACAGCCGAGCAGTCGGCGGCCGTGGCGCTGGTGTGGCAGGAGATCGAGCGTCAGGCGGACTGGAGCGAGACGGCGACCCGGCTCCTGAACCAGGCTCAGCAGTTCAACAGCCCCCTGCTGACGGCGGCCGCCGCGGGCGTGCTGCTCTGCCTGCTGCGAGAGCCCGATCGCAGCACGGAAACGGAGCTGGCGGCACAGGTGTCCGCCCTGGGAGCGTGCCGCCCGGTGCCCGCGGACTGCCTTTCGGTGTCCGAGGCGTGCAACCGGCTCGTGACCGGCGGCGCCACACTGGCTCTGGCGGACTGCGCCGTCGAGCTCCTCCAGGACTGCCTCTCCCGGCTCCCGGCGGACTCCGCCGAACGCCCGGCACTGCTGGCGGTGCAGGCGAACGCCTGGCGGTTGCGATATCTCAGGAACGGCGCCGAGACTGACCTGAGCCGAGCAGTGGCAGCTGTGGACGAGGCCCACGCACTCGCCGGGCCCGAGCACCCCCTGCATGCCAGGATCCGGCACAGCCGCGCCACCGTGCACGACCTCGTGGGGGGCCCGGACAGGATCGGCAGCAGGCATCGCGCCTCCGCCGAGGACGGCGACACTGATCCGGGCACACGAGGTCGCGCTCTGCTCAGCACCATCACCGAACTTCTGGCCCGCTTCCGCAAGAGCCAGGACACCGCAGCGCTGGACGAGGCGCTGGCACTGGCCGGGCAGGCGCTGGATCCCGCCTTCCAGCACGCCGGCGAGCGATGGTTTCTGCTGATGCGTGCCGCTCAGCCGTACGCGGTCAAGGGCTGGCACACCAAAGACGCGGAGCTGCTGGCCAGATCGATCGAGCTCCTGCGCGAAGCGCTCGACCTCCTGCCGGCCGGCCACGCGCTGGCCGTGGGCCTGCTGAACGAGCTCGGCTCCAGTCTGCACCTGCGGGCCCTGGTCCTGGACGACGAAGGCGAGCTGGCCACGGCCCTCTCCTTACTGCGCCGCTCGGTCGAACGCACACCCCACGCATCCGCCGACTATGCGTCCTTCTCGTCGAACTTCGCCATGGGCCTGTGGACGCTGTGGAAGCGCGGGCGAAGCCCGGCCGTCCTCGCCGAGGCGGTCCGCGTCGCGACGGACGCCCGCGACTCGGCGGCGGCCAACCCCACCTCCCGCCAGCACCTCGGACATCTGGAAGGGCTCGTGGGCACGCTGACCGGGCTGTGGGTTCAGCACTACCCCGCCATGGCCGGCCGGCACGAGCAGGCGAGGGCCGGGCTGGCCGCAGCCATGCGGTTGGGAGGGGAGACGGTCAACAGCGTGCTGACGGGCAGCATGAGCGTCGCTCTGGCCGCCGCCGCGGAAGACTGGTCGCTCGCGACCGATCTGAGCGCACAGGTCATCGAGTTGCTGCCGCACGTGGCCTCGCCCGCGCTGAGCCTCAGGGACCGGGAGCGCGGCCTGGCCGGGCTCACCACCGATCTGGCCCGTGACGCCTGTGCCTGCGCCTTGACCACGGGCTCCCCGCAACGGGCCCTGGAACTGCTCGAACAGGGCCGGGCCACACTCATCGACCAGGCTCTCGCCGGACGCCAGAACCACGACCTCGACCTCATCCGGCCATACGCCCCGGCCGAGGCCGTCCGGATGGCAGAGTTGCGCGAGCAGCTCGCGGAAACGGGGGAGGCCCGTCATGGAGCCGCGGCCGACCGCCGCCACACGCTGGCCGACGAGATGCTCAGGCTGACGCGGACCATCCGATCTCTGCCAGGGCTGGAGCGCTACCTTCTGCCCCCTCGGCTTGCCGACGTGCGCACGCGTCTCGGGTCCGACCCGCTGGTGGTGATCAACGTCAGCCGCTATCGATGCGACGCTCTCATCGTCACCGGCTCACGCGATGTCACCGTGGTTCCCCTGCCTGATCTGACCCTGGAAGAGGCCGGCGAGCACGCGGCGGGGTTCACGGCAGCGGTCACCAGGCTGTCCGACCGCCCAGGGCCGCGCGAGCGCAAACAGCTCACAGGCGCCCTGCGGGAAACGCTCGCCTGGTTGTGGGAGGTGGTGTCCGAGCCGGTACTCACGGCTTTGGGCGTCACCTCCGCCACCGACGATCCGCCGCGGGTGCATTGGTCGCCGACCGGGCCGCTCGTCTTCCTGCCGCTGCACGCGGCCGAGCGCGATGGCAACTGCGTGCTGGACCGAGTCGTCTCCTCCTACGTTCCGACACTGCGGCTGCTCCCCGCCCGACGGGAACCTCCGGCCACCGGCCCCTCTCTCATCGTCTCGGTGCCGCGCTCCACGCTGCTGCCGGGCCGGCCGCTCGACGAAGCAGCCCACGAAGTCGAAGCGCTGGTTCGGGCCTTCCCCGAGTCGGTGCTGCTGGAGCACGACGACGCCGACGCCGGCAGCGTGCTCGCGGCACTCGGCCGCAGCCGGCGCGTGCACTTCGCCTGCCACGGGGAGACCGACGCGCACCATCCATCGAACAGCCATCTCGTCCTGCAGAACGAGAGACTCACCGTTTCGGACCTGATGCGGCAGCGGCTGGACAGCCTGGACCTCGCGGTGCTGTCCGCGTGTCACACAGCGCGTGGCAGTGAGCACATGCCGGACGAGATGTTGCACCTGACCTCCGCCCTGCAGATCGCCGGCGTGCGTCACACGGTCGGCACGCTCTGGCAGGCGGGAGACAAGTCCGCCAGGCGGTTCACCGAGCTCTTCTACCAGAATCTGCAGGGGGGACACCCGGTCGCCGCCGCCGTCCACGCGGCTGCGCGCACCCTACGGGGCGAGTCGACCACCCCGGCTGCGTGGGCGCCGTTCATTCACGTCGGCTCCTGACCGGGGGTGCGCTCGGCGCGGCTGGACGAGAGCGTGGTGAGGGTGGACGGACCTTGTGCAGGTAGGGCGCCAGCAGGATGCCGAGCTCAGCCGGGGTCGCCGCGCTCGACGGTGCGATGCCCAGCGACCTGGCCACCGGTCTCAGCCCGATGTCCACGGCGGCCTCCACCAGCGCCGCCAGGTTGGCAGTGCGCTCTCGCGCGAGGAACCACCCGGTCGCGTACACCACCGCCCCGCCTACGGCGGCCGGCCACCACACGATGCCCACCAGCAGGTAGGCGAGCCCCCAAGCGCTGGTCAGTACGGCCGAGTCGAGCGCCGACGCAGCGTCGCGCAGCCCGCCGCGCACCTGGGCGGACAGGACCAGCCACAGGCGGGGCCAGAAGAGAGTCAGATCCAGAGCGTAGAAATCGGACACCCGCTGTTCGGCCGACCGCATGCGCGCACCGATCGCGGAATGCGCGGCCAGCCGCTTCCACCTGGGGTTGAACCAGAGGCTGAGCAGCAACCTGGCCAAGCCCTGAGCCAGAACCCCGGCAAGCGCCGCGCCCAGCAGCACTCCGGCGGCTTCCGCGGCGAGAATGCCGGGCCGCGTCCGGGCCAGCTCGTCCAGCAGGTCGGCGCTCGCATGCGCAAGATGGTTCCAGTCGACCGCGTGCTCCTGCCTCAGGCGGAACGCGATGACCAGGAACACGCCGTACAGGAAGCCGGGCAGCGCGAGTCGCGCGAGCCAGCGTTCGGCCAGCTTGCCGCCGAGACCGGCCAGGAAGCTGGTCATGCGCGCGGCACCCACTTCTCAGGCATCGTCCGATTCTGGATCGCGCACGAGAGCACCGGCCTCCCGGGGTCATCCATGTCGCACGGCACCATCCGCGAGCAGACACCGTTGGGGCAGACGGCCTTCAGCACAGCACCTTGATCACCCCGCAGCCCGGGAGGGAGGCCGTAGCCGCCACGGGTGGGCTCGACGTCCTGCCCCATCTTGACCAACAGCCCGGTGAGCCGGTCGGTGCAATCCTCTCCGCGCAGGATCCCGTCGAGGCAGGACTCGAACTCCTCGGACAGGTCATGCTCGACGGCCTCTTCGCGAAGTTCTTCCAGAAACTCACAACACCATGCGATCAGCTCGCCCATCGAATTCTCTTCCCTCGTTTCCTGCGCGAACCCAACCGAGCCTTCTCACCCTGGCGACGCTGGTCACGAGGGAGGTATGCCTAGAGCGACAGCGGGGTGACAGGAGGCTCCCGGTCGGGCCGAGAAGATCCTCGTTGCTGTCTTACCGTGCCTCGATTCCGCTGTCCAACCACACCTCGACCTGTCTGGCCCACCTCATCCGCACACAGCGGGCCGAACGCCGTTCCCGGGTGGCGCCGACCGCCACGTCCCAGGCGGTCGAGGTGTGGCTGATCACCCGGTTCGAGGACGTCAGGGCGGCGACAGCAGGGGAGCCGCGGGAGGCGGTGGCGGCGGAGGAGACGCCGGCGTACCTGACGGACCTGTGCGCGGCCGAGCGGGCCGATTCCTACGGGCGTCCCGCCGCCTGCCGATCATTCACGGTACGCGGACCGCTTCCGGAACTCGCCGATCGCCTCGGCCACGTCGGCGTAGTGGTCGCGGATGAAGAAGTGGCCCCCGGAGAAGGCGCGCAGCTCGAAGCCGGCGCTGGTGTGCAGGCTCCACGCCTGCACCTCCGCCAGGCTCGTCAGGGGGTCGTCATCGGCGGAGAACGCCACGACGGGGCAGGACAGCGGGGCCTCTCCGCCGAACCGGTAGGTCTCGATCGCACGGTAGTCGGAGCGGATCACGGGGAGTACGAGGGGGCGCAGCTCCATGTCGTCCAGCACCGCCGCGGCGCTGCCGTCCAGCATCTTCACGTGTTCGACCAGCGCCTGGTCGTCGAGCAGGTGCGTCATCTCGAAGCGGGCCCGGCTCGGGGCGCGTTGCCCCGACGCGAACAGCGCCACGGGGCCGCGGCCGCCCAGAGCCACGGCGGTCTGGAACGCCACGAGGGCCCCCATGCTGTGCCCGAAGAAGAGCCGCGGCCGGTCGTCGGACTCGGCATCCAGAGCGTCGGCGACCTGGCCGGCCAGTGTCCGCAGGTCCTTGACCAACGCCTCGTGGCGGCGTTCCTGCCTGCCGGGGTACTGCACCGCGAGCACCTCGGCCGAGGGCGAAAGGACGGCCGACAAGGCGTGGTAGAAGCTGGAGGAGCCGCCGGCGTGCGGAAAGCAGACCACCTGCAGGTCGCCTTCCGGCGACGGATGGAAGCGGTGGAGCCAGGGATTCGCTCGGGTCACTGCGTCCCTCCTTCGTGACGACCGTGCTCTTTTCGCAAAAGAAGCCGGGACGATGAAACGGCGAATCATCTCTCGCGAGAATGCCGATCATACCCACTCGCCACAGCCCGCTCCCGGCGAACCCGGGACGGGTAGGGGGATGTCCTGCTGAGCACAGCCTTTGCCGAGCACTGTGGAAGCGCCTTTACGGGAGGGATAGGGGAGAGACGCCGCATCCAGATGCTTGTCGCGAAAGCCGCTAGGGGGGACGTAAGGGTTGGGGTGTGGAAAACGCCCATATAGCGTGCCGGTTGAGCAGGCAGGAAGCCAGCCTTTCGAAAGGGAAGCGCCGTTTTCCGTAATGGCCGTCCACCGATGGTCACGGTGACGGGAGAGGTGTGTCCCGACGTCGTCCGAGAGCCGGCGCGTGCTCCCTTTCGCTGGTCGAGGCAGACGTCACGGGAGACACGATGAGAGAGATCAGCAAGGTCGGCATCGTCGGAGGCGGCGTCATGGGCTCGGGCATCGCCGAGGTGTGCGCCCGCCGGGGGCTCGACGTGCGCGTCGCGGTCTCCGCCGAGACGTCGCTCGCACCCGCCCGGCGGCGCCTGGTCGCATGGCTCGACCGGGGCCTGCGCAAGGGCGGGATCACCGAGGCCGAGCGGGACGCGGCCTTGGGGCGCGTGTCGTTCGTCGCCGATCTCGGCGAACTCGCCGACCGGCACCTCGTCTTCGAGTCCGTGCCGGAACGTGAGTCGATCAAGCTTGAGGTGCTGGGCGCGCTCGACAAGATCCTCGACGACCAGGACGCGATCCTCGCCTCGAACACCTCCTCGATCCCGATCATCAGGCTCGCACGGGCCACCGGCCGGCCGAGCCAGGTGATCGGGGTGCACTTCTTCAACCCGGCTCCCGTGCTTCCCCTGGTGGAGCTGATCGGATCGTTGCTGACGACGGAGGCGACGTTCGCGCGGGTGGAGTCGTTCGTCGCCGGGACGCTCGGCAAGGACGTGATCCGGTCGCCGGACCGCGCCGGATTCGTGGTGAACGCGCTGCTCATCCCCTACCTGCTGTCGGCCGTGCGCATGGTGGAAAGCGGGTTCGCCCCCGCCGAAGTGGTCGACAAGGGCATGACGCTGGGCTGCTCCCACCCGATGGGCCCGCTGAGGCTGGCCGACCTGATCGGCCTGGACGTCGTGGCCTCCATCGCCGAGGCCCTGTACGAGGAGTTCAAGGAACCGCTCTACACGCCCCCGCCGCTCCTGCTGCGCATGGTCGACGGCGGCCTGCTGGGCAAGAAGGTCGGCCGGGGCTTCTACGACTATCCGTGATCCTGACCGGAGGACTGGTGGACTTCAGCGACAGCGCCAAGGGCGGCACCGCGATGATCTTCCCGGGGATGGGCCCGGTCCGGTTCGCGGACGTCGCCGAGTTCATGCGGGGCGATCCCGCCGCGCGCAGACTGATCGCCCTGGCCGACGACGTCGTCGGCTATCCGCTGACGGACCGGTTCCACCGGTCGGAGGGCGACTACTCGGAGGCGGCCCAGGTGGCGTTCATGGTGAACTGCCTGGCCCTCGCCGACTGGGCGGAGCGCACCCTGGGCGTGACGCCGGCGGTGTGCGCCGGACCGAGCTTCGGCGGGAAGGCGGCCGCGGCGTACTCCGGCGCCCTGTCCTTCGAGGACGCCGTCCGCATGACGGCGGGCCTGGCCCGCTGCACCGAGGAGTACTTCGGCCGGGCCCATCAGGACATCGTCACCTGCTCGTTCGTCAGGACCCCGGAGCCCAGGCTCCAGGAGGTGCTGGCCGAGCTCGACGAACGCGGCGAATGGCACGACCTCTCCTGCACCGTCGACCACGACTTCTTCATGCTCTCCCTGAGGGAGCGGCAGGTGGAGTGGCTGGAGCAGCGGGTGCGCGCGGCCGGCGGGCTGCCGCTGTACACGATGCGCCCGCCGATGCACTCGGCCGCGTTCGAGCCGCTGCGGCGCCTGGCCGAGGAGCGGGTCATGGGGGAGCTGCGCTTCGCCGACCCCAGGCTGCCGGTGGTGGACGACCACGACGGGACCCTGCTGACCACCGGGGAAGGCGTACGGACGATGCTGCTGGACGGCTTCGTCAGGCCACTCCGCTGGCCGGAGGTGGTGGCCGCGCTGCGGCGGCTGGAGATCGCCAAGGTGTGTGTCGCCGGTCCGGACGCGCTGTTCGGCCGGGTGGCGATCACCAGGGAGAGCTTCGAGGTGACGCCGGTGACCCCGAGGACGGCGATGACGCCGCCCCGGGCCCCGGTCGCCTAGACCGACCCGGCCTGTCAGTGGCCGGGCGACCGGTCGGACAGCCCGCTCAGCACGCCCCACAGCGTGCCCGGAGTGCGAAAGGTGTCCAGGGCCAGCGCCTCGTCCTGGAACCGTACGTCGAACGCGCTTTCCAGAGCGGCCAGCAGGTCGACTATGCCGAGCGAATCCAGGCCGAAGGCCATCAGGTCGAGGTCCTCCTGAACCTTCTCGTCGGGTGCGAGAAAGGGCAGGCGCATTCGCAGAATGGTCTCGAACTGATCGTTCCACATTATGTGCGAACCCTTTCTTGTCGGCGGATTCGGAGTGCTGATCTATTTGACGATATAGGCCGTCTGCGGCAAAGTCCAGAAAATACAAGTGAATGCCAGGCGAGGAGGAAAGAATGGCAGGGGAATCCGTCTCGGCCCTCTACGGACTTTTTCTGGACGGCCTGCGGAAGTCACCGGGCGGGACCGCGTTCCGGGTCGGCGACGACAGCGCGACGTACGAGCGGCTGCACGAGCTGGCCCTGTCGTGGGGCGGGGCGCTGCTGCGGACGCCCTCCCCGCGGCCCACTGCCGTGGGAGTGCTCGCCGGCAAGGGGACCGTCTGCTACGCGGGCATCCTCGCCGGCCTCGCCGCGGGGGTGACCGTCGTGCCGCTGCGCCCGGACTTCCCGGCCGCGCGCACCAGGCAGATGATCGAGGCCGCCCGGGTGTCCACGCTGATCGTCGACGAACGCGGGGGAGAGGTCGCCGCCACCCTTCGGGCAGAGGGCCTGGAGGTGCACGTCCTCGCGGTCGGCGCGAGCCGCGCCCTGCCGGAACCTCGGCCGGTCCGCGCCGACGACATCGCCTACGTGCTGTTCACCTCCGGCTCCACGGGCGTTCCCAAGGGAGTGCCGATCACCCACGGGAACACCGGCCACTACTTCCGGTTCCTGGCCGGGCGGTACGACTTCACCTGCGACGACGTCTTCTCGCAGACCTTCGACCTGACCTTCGACTGCGCCATGTTCGACCTGTTCTGCGCCTGGGGAGCGGGCGCGACCTCGGTGGCCGTGCCCCCGGCCGCCTACCGGGACCTGCCGTCGTTCCTGGCGGAGCAGGGCGTCACGGTGTGGTTCTCCACCCCGAGCGCGATCTGGACGGTGCGGCGGACCGGCGGCCTTCGCGCGGCCGCCATGCCGCACCTGCGCTGGAGCTTCTTCGCCGGAGAGGCACTGAGGTGCGCCGATGCCGCCGACTGGCAGCGTGCCGCCCCCGCCTCCGTCGTGGAGAACCTGTACGGCCCGACCGAGCTGACCGTCACCATCGCCGGCCACCGCTGGTGCCAGGAGATCTCGCCCGGGCTGGGCGTCAACGGCCTGTCGCCGATCGGGTCCGTGAACCCCGGGCACGACCACCTGCTGATCGAGGACGGACGGCTCGCGGACACCGAGGGAGAGTTGTGGATCACCGGGCCGCAGCTGACTCCCGGCTACCTCGACCCCGACCACGACAAGGGACGATTCGTGGAGCGTGACGACCGCGTCTGGTACAACACCGGCGACCGGGTCCGGCGGGCCGTCAACGGCGAGCTGGTCTACCTCGGGCGGGCCGACAGCCAGGTCCAGGTGCAGGGCTGGCGGGTCGAGCCGGCCGAGATCGACCACGCCGTGCGCGGCTGCGAGGGCGTCGAGAACGCGGTGACGGTGAGCACCACGGCCGGGAACGCCACCGAGCTCGTCGTGTTCTACACCGGGCGGCCCACGTCGATCTCCCGCTTCGCCGCCCAGCTCCGCAGGACGCTTCCGACGGGTCTCATTCCCCGTCACTACCGCCATCTGGACGAGCTGCCGTTGAACCCCAACGGGAAGGTCGACCGGGCGGGGCTGCGGGACAGGGCCGCGGAACTGGTCGCGGGGACGACGGTGGCCCCTGACGACCTTTGAGACCCTTGACGCTTCATTCCGGAAACGCGGTCAGTCCTCGCGGAAGCGGTTGATCTGGTCGATGTGGCGGGCGCGGAACTCGGGATCGTCGACGCCGAGGCCGGGACGCGGCGCCAGGCACAGCACCCCCACCTTGCCGCTGTGGGTGTTCTCGTGGACGCGACGGGCCGCCGCCCCGACCTCGTGCAGGCCGTACACGGCGGACAGTGTGGGGTGGACCGCCCCCTTGGTGATGAGCCGGTTCGCCTCCCACGCCTCACGGTAGTTCGCGAAGTGGGTCCCGATGATCCGCTTCAGGGCCATCCACAGGTAGCGGTTGTCGTACTGGTGCTGGTAGCCGGAGGTGGAGGCACAGGTGACGATCGTGCCGCCGCGGCGCGCCACGTACACGCTGGCGCCCATCGTCTCCCGGCCGGGATGCTCGAAGACCACGTCAGGGTCGTCGCCGCCGGTGAGGTCGCGGATCCGCGAGCCGAAACGCTTCCACTCCGTGGTGTCGGGGGTCTCCGGGTCCTTCCAGAACCGGTAGCCTTCCGCGCTCCGGTTGATGATCAGCTCCGCCCCTTGGGCGCGGACGAGCTCCGCCTTCGTCTCACTGGACACCACGCACACGGGGATCGCCCCGGCGCGCAGGACGAGCTGCGTCGCGTACGAACCGAGCCCGCCCGCGGCGCCCCAGACGAGCACCACGTCGCCGAGCTTGATCTGCCCCCCGTTGCGTGAGATGAGCTGACGGTAGGCCGTGGAGTGGACGAGGCCGGAGCAGGCCGCCTCCTCCCAGGTCAGGTGGGCGGGCTTGGGCATGAGCTGGTTCGCCTTGACCAGGCTGAGCTGCGCGAGGCCGCCGTAGTTGGTCTCGTAGCCCCAGATGCGCTGGTCGGGGTCGAGCATGCTGTCGTCGTGGCCGTCGGCCGAGGAGAGCTCGACCGACAGGCAGTGCGCCACGACCTTGTCGCCGGCCTGCCAGCGATGCACCCCCGGACCGGTCTTCAGCACGACTCCGGACATGTCCGAGCCGAGCACGTGGAAGGGCTGGTTGTGGCCGCTGGCGGAGGGGACCGACTTGGCGTACCGCTTCAGGAAGCCGAAGGTGGGCATCGGCTCGAAGATCGCACTCCAGACCGTGTTGTAGTTGATGCTGCTGGCCATCACCGCGACGAGCGCCTCGCCGGGGCCCGGCTCCGGCGTGGGGATGTCCCAGATGGTCAGGGACTTGGCGGGATCGCGGTTCTCCGTGGGGGTCCCGTCGAAGAGGTTGACGTCGTCGCGGAGCACGACCGCGCCCCGGTAGCTCTCCGGTATCGGGAGATGCCGGACCTGTTCGGCGTCGAATTCCCCCGACACCAGGACGTCTCTGATCTCGTCCATCGATTCTCCTTGGGTGGGTTGTGGCTGGGAGGTGGTGCCCGGATCAGGACGGGCCGAGCTGATCGTCCAGCGTGGCGAAGAGCTCTTCGTCCGTGAGGTCGTCGAGGTCCTGCTCCTCGGGCAGGTCGGACGCCTCTTCGGCCGCCAGCAGGATGGCCCGGCACCGCTTGCCGATCTCGGACCTGTCCTCGGGGGACATGCTCTGCTCCCGCAGCAGCCGCTCCAGCTCCTCCAACTGGACGAGGACGGAGCCGGACGTGCTCGGCGCCTCGGGAAGAAGCCTGTTCAGGATGAAGCGGGCGAGGGCCGTCGGGGTGGGATGGTCGAAGACCAGCGTGACCGGCAACTCCAGCCCGGTGGCCTGGTTCAGCTGGTTGCGCAGCTCGACGGCGGTCAGCGAGTCGAACCCCAGCTCGTTGAAGACCCGGTCCGGCTCGACGGAGTCGTCCGAGACGTGTCCCAGGACCGTCGCGGCCGCCGACCGCACCAGTGACACCACCACCCGCTCCCGCTTGGCCGCGGGCAGGCCCTCCAGGGAGGCCGCCAGCCCCCTGTTCTCCTCGTCGTCCTCGCGGGTGGACGGACCGTCGAGCGCCTGACCGAACTCGGGCACGCCGCTCATCAGCGGGCGGGGCCGGGCCAGCGAGAAGACGGGCGCGAAGCGTCCCCAGTCGATGTCGGCCACCACCAGGTGGGCGGCGCCACCGCCCACGACCTGGCCGATCGCGATCGCGGCGGCGTCGGGCGCCATCGCCCTCAACCCGCTGCGGCCGAGCCGCTCCCCGGCGGCCTCCATCATTCCGCCGCCGCCCCAGCCGCCCCAGGCGATGGAGGAGCCGGCCAGCCCTCGGCCACGTCGACGCAGGGCCAGCCCGTCGAGGAAGGCGTTGGCGGCGGCGTAGGGAGCCTGTCCGCTCGACCCCCAGACGGCCGCGCCCGACGAGAACATCATGAACGCCTCCAGGGGGCGGTCACCCAGGAGCTCGTCCAGGATCACGGCTCCGCCGACCTTGGCCCGTCCGAAACGGGCGAAGTCGTCCAGGGTGATGTCGGCCACCAGCACGTCGTCGTGTCCGACGCCGGCCGCGTGCATCACCGCGGTCAGCGGGGCACCGCCGGGCAGCGAGCCGAGGAGGTCTCGCACGGCTGCGCGGTCGGTGACGTCGCAGGCCGTGACCGTGACCGCGGCCCCCAGGCCCGTCAGCTCCGCTTCCAGCTCGGGGACGCCCTCGGCGTCGCGGCCGCGCCGGCTCACCAGCACCAGGTGGTCGGCGCCCTCCCGGGCGAGCCACCGGGCGACGTTCGCGCCGACCCCGCCGGTTCCCCCGGTGATCACGACGGTTCCGTGCGGCTTCCAGCCCTGCGTCGGCTCTTCCTCGCCGTACGGGGATCGCACCATGCGGCGTGCGTGCAGGACGCCCGCCCGGATCGCGACCTGGTCCTCGCCCGTCGTTCCCGCCAGCGCATCGTGCAGCAGCGCGACGTCCGCCGCGCCGGGCGCGTGCGGCAGGTCGACGAGCCCGCCCCAGGTGTCCGGATGGTCCACCGCGAGCACCGCGCCCAACCCCCAGACGGAGGTCTGGAACGGGTTCACGGACTCGCGGGCCTCGTCGACGGCCACCGCACCCGCGGTGGCGAGCCAGAGCGGCGCGGTCACGTCGGCGTCAGCCAGCGCCTGCACCAGCGTGAGGACGGACGCGGTGCCGCGGGACAAGGTCGGGTGGGCCGCGCTCGGTCCGTCGTCGAGCGGAAGAAGGCACAGCACGCCGGACACGGGAGGTTCCGCGCGAAGGGTGTCCGCGAGCGTCGCGCGGTCCTCATCGCCGACCACAAGGGTGCGGACCTCGACGCCGTTCTCCGCCAGGCCGGCGAGGACGTCGCGGACGATCGGCAGGTCCTGACTGGGTATGGCCACCAGCCACGTCGCGTCCCCCGGTTTCTCCAGGGTGGGGGCGGTGGTCGTGCGCCAGGTCACCTTGTAGCGCCAGGTGTCGAGCCTGGACCTCTTGCGTTCCTCGTCCCGCAGCGACGTCAGGGCTGGCAGGACGGCCTTCAAAGAATCGGTGTCGACGTTCAGCCGGGTGGCCAGGTCGTCGGTGTCCGCCGACGCCACCTTCTCCCAGAAGCCGTCGTCCGCCGTGGAGACCGGTTTGCGGGTGGTCTTCGGGAGGAGCCAGTAGCGCTGGTGTTGGAAGGGGTAGGTGGGGAGGTTGGTGGTGGTGGTTGGGGTGGGGGTGAGGAGGGTGTTCCAGGTGATGGGGGTGGTGGTGTGGGTGTGGATGGTGGCTAGGGCGTGGAGGAGGGTGGGGGTTTCGGGTTGGTTTTTGTGGAGGGTGTTGATGGTGGTGGGTGGGGGGGTGTTGGTGGTGGGGGTGGGGAGGTT
>NZ_JBFAOV010000063.1:0-31283 GCF_040675375.1 Nonomuraea sp. NPDC049607 | reverse complement strand
CAGCACGACCGGACCCGCCAACGGCGGTAACGCTACAAATCCCTACGATCACACTGCGGCATCACGGGCATAGGCTCGCAAACTGCACTCTGAGAACGGCACCTGCCGATATGACGGGGTGGCTGGAGTTGCTAGCTGAGGCCAAGCAGTCCCGCGACTCCCGCGTCGCGCATGCCCGCAGCCGACTATCGCCGAATCAACACAGCAGCAGGCAAGAATCTGCGGCCGGAGTGGGCCGTTTGATCGGCCGGTGGGATCCGGTGGTACTGGGAGTGCATCGGGCGATCGGTGGTGGGCTGCTGCCACCGTACGTACGGCGTGACCATGACGAGTTGCTGGATGCGCTTCTCGACCCGGCCGTAGCCGCCAACCGGCTGGTGGTGCTGCGCGGAAGCTCTTCCACCGGCAAGTCCCGCGCCGCTTACGAGGCGGTGGCGGCACGCCTGCCGCATTGGCCGATGCTCTATCCCCGTTCTGCGGCCGCGCTTGGCCGGCTGCTGCAGCAGGGGATCGCCAACCGTACCGTGTTGTGGCTGAACGAGCTACGCCACTACGTCGATGCCCCTGATGGAGGAATGCCTCTGTTCGACCTGGCTGAACTGCTGGACGGACGCAACCACGTCGTGGCCGTCACCACGCTGTGGCCGCACCATTGGTCCGCCTATAACGCCGCGGACCACGACCGAGCAGCCCTCGCCAGCGTCCGCGCCGCTCACGCGCTGCTCCGTGCCCTGCCCGACCTGACACGCGTCGACCCCCGACACCTGAACCCTGATTGTGGCGGTGTCATCGACATCCCTGACGCCTTCACCGATGAACAGCTTGACCGGGCACGCTGTCACGGTGGCTTCATGCTCGACCAGGCCCTGACTGCCGCCCAGGACGCTGGTACGACTGGACGGTTAACCCAGTATCTGGCCGGTGTTCCAGACCTGCTGGCCCACTATCAGAGCCCGGGCGCAGACCCTTACGGCCGAGCGCTGATTCTCGCAGCCATGGACGCTGTCCGTTTGGGACACAACCCGCTGCTGTCTCGAGATCTGCTCCAGCAGGCCGCCATCGGCTATCTGGCACCTCAGCACCGTGTTCGCCTTGCCGCGGAGGATGCTTGGACAGGCGGCTGGGAGTACGCCACCCGCGTTCTCAAAGGCGCCATTCAAGCCTTGCAGCCGATACCGCCGGAGCTCGGCATCGGCATCGCCGGCTATCGTCTGGCCGACTACCTCGACCAGCACGGCCGCCGCATCCGCAGTGATTTGCTACCCCCTGCCGCATTCTGGAAGGCCCTCCTCCGCTATGCGGCTCCTCCTGACCTGATGCTTTTGGCTAACGCTGCGCTCGATCGGGGCCTGACCCGCCACGCGGCTCAACTAGTGAAGCGTGCCGCTGCCATCACCACCCCCAACGACACGTACTGCGCGTATAGTCTGGCGAAGGAACTGCAAAGGTGGGGCGCGACCGACCAAGCCGCCGCGCTGGCCAGGCGCGCGGCCACCCACGGTTCCCTTGATCTTCCCCACGACGTGGTCGAGTTGATCATGACCCTGCGGGAGTTGGGCGCGATCGACGGAGTCACCGCGCTAGTCGCCCGGAGCCCCGCCAGTCACGTTCGTCTCGACGACCCGCTCAGTGTCGCTAGGTTGGTGCGAATACTGCAAGAGTCGGGCGCGACCGACCAAGCACTCATACTGGCCAAGCGCGCCGCCACCCATGTTCTTCATCTTGGCTGGCCTGGCCATGTGGGCCTCTTCCTAAGAGTGCTACGAGACCTGGGCGCGACCGACCAATTCACCTTACTGGCCAAGAATGCCGCTGCTCACGCTTGCCTCGACGATCCATTGGGCGTGAGCCTCCTCCTGAGGAGTCTGCAAGAGTTCGGCGCGACCGACCAGGCGCTGGCACTGGCTAAGCGCGCCGCCACCTGTGTCGGCCTTGGCTCGCCCATCCACGTAGTCACGCTAATGGAGGAGTTGCTAGACATGGGCGCGACCGACCAGGTTGTCGCACTGGCTCAGCACGCCGCCACCAGCGTTCCCCTCGGCGACACGTTTGCCGTGGCCACACTGTTGAGGGCACTGCGAAAGCTGAGCGCGATCGACCAAGCCTTGACATTGGCCAAGCGTGCCGCCACTCCTATTGTGCTCGATCACCAGTATGGCGTGCCTGTGCTACTAGAGACGATGCGAGAGGCGGGCGCGACTGACCAAGTCATCGCACTAGCCACCGATGCCCACCTCGACAGCCCGAATGGCGTCGCCGCCCTGCTGGAAGCACTGCAGAAGGCAGAGGCAATCGACCACGTGACCGCACTAATCGCCCGCAACCCCGCCGCTCATGCCCGTCTCGGCGACGTATGGGGCATCACCGCGTTGCTGAGGGCACTGCGAGAGGTGGGCGCGACCCACCAAGTCACCGCGCTGGCCCAGCGTGCAGCCACCCGCGCCTCGCTCGACCACCTGCATAGTGTGGCGTCACTATTGAAGGAGCTGCGAAAACTAGGCATGACCGAACACGCCAACGTACTAGCTCAGCGCGCAGCCACCCACGCTCCCCTCGACCGCCTGAGAGAAACAGCCATACTACTGAGGGAGTTGCGAAAACTGGGCATGACCGAACACGCCAACGTACTAGCTCAGCGCGCAGCCACCCACGCTTCCCTCGTCGATCCGAGAGAAACGGCCGTATTACTGAAGGAGCTGCAAGAATCGTCCGACACCAACCAAGCATTCACACTGGCCCATCGCGCCGCCACTGACATCTGCCTCGAGGATTCGACCAGGGTGAAAGAGTTGCTAGAAGCGCTCCGAGAGCTGGGAATGACCGACCAGGTCAGAATTATCATTGATCGGCTACCTCCCGCTGGCCAATTCTTTCTGTTCTTAAAGCAGCAGGAAACCAACAAAACGCGCTTCCGATTTGGCCGTAGCCCTGACGGCAGTCCCGCTGCACAATGGAGCTGGGACGAGCTCGAGTAATCTTGGCGGGAGCATCGTTAACCTCAGCAGATAGGATTTCTGATTGTTTCGTTACACTCTTTTGCCCGCGATAGCGACGCTAGCTGCGAACCGCCTGGATTGATCCCTTGAGCAACCTGCAGATCGTCCGAATCGCAACGTTGAGGAGCTGCTCGGGCGCTGACTCGGACACCAGCCATGCTAGAATTCCCGCCGGATGCAGGAAAGGGCAATAGATCTACCCTTAGAGCGTGTTTGAAAGATCATCACGGGTGGCACGGCGACCGATACGATAATTCAGCTGAAGCATGTCCTTACCGTTGAGCGTGCAAGAGACGCTCACGTATCTAGGTCAGAAATTCATCAACTTTCGCGAGTTCCTCTTCGAGGATCATGCACGTCGCTTGGCCCAGGCCTGACCCAGGACGTCGGCGAATCCGCCCCGACCTCCAATGGCCTCTGGGGGTCGTCGCCGGCCGCACTGGCCCCCAAGCTGCGCAGGACCCAACGGAGCGCGTCCACCTCAAGCGCAAGCACCTGCGCATGAAGTACACGCTGGCGCCGTTAGAAACCACCGTCGCCTTGCTGGACAATCCGGCGCCCCGCGCCTGGATGTCCGATTACCGTCGGCGCGGCGTCAACGTCGCCACGGCGGCCGTGACCATCCTGGCTGATTCGCTGCCGCGGGCACACCTCCCACGGGTGCCGCACAGGCGAGCCGCCGCACTGATCGAAGCCGTGCGCGAGCTACCTGAGCACCCTCTTACCGAAGATCGGCGCTTCCTGCTGCAAGGCCCAGACGACACTCAGGTCCTGGCGCAGCTTGACGAGATCCCACTTCCCGCAGGCACACCCCCCATCGCCGCGCTTCCATGGTGGCCAAGCGGCTGACACGAACTCCACGCTTGGCACTGTCAATATTCCGCACCCTACACACACGCGTGCGCCAGCCCTGTCGACGCCCGTGGCCGCCGCACCTCCCAGGAACGACGACAACCATGGCCACACCAGTGCGCTGTGAGGGCCGTTGCCGCCGGAGGGGCTGGGCCGCGACAGTACGGTCAGCCGGGGTCGCACCAGTCTTGTGTGGCACCCGCCAACCGCCGGCCAGGCCCGACGGCGTGCACGGTGAGCACGGCGCAGAACACGATCAGCGCCGGGTTGGCGCGGGCAAAATCGACCAGATCGGTCGTTAGGATTGTCCCCCTCTAAAGTGCACTCGCTGGGCGGCCGACAATTCCGCAGCGCATAGACGGGCCGGCTTCCAAAAGGCGTTCAGGCCCCGCCGTCCGGCTTCATCGGTGCCGCCCTGGAGACGCGCAACACCGGCTGGCACGCCTACCTCGCCGACCGCGAGGCCGACGACCGTCGCAGGACGCGCCTGCGGTTCACCGCCGAGCGCAAGGCCGCAGCGCTTCATGCCCAGGCCGGCCGCATGCGCTCCAACGTGGCCACTGCGACCCGGGCCAGGGACATGGCCCGGCGCGCGGACCGCATGCTCGCCGAGACTCCCCCGCCCCGCGTCGCCGAGAAGGTCGCCCGCATCCGGCTGCCCGAGCCCGCGCCCAGCGGCCGCACGCCACTCGGCGCGATCAGCCTGGCCAAGTCGTACGGCGGGCGGCCGGTGCTGGCGGGGGTGGACCTGGCCGTCGACCGGGGCAGCCGGCTCGTGGTCCTGGGGCTCAACGGCGCGGGCAAGACCACGCTGCTCAGGCTGCTGGCCGGGTACGAGCGGCCCGACTCGGGACGGGTCGTGCACGGGCACGGGCTGCGGCTGGGCTACTTCGCCCAGGAGCACGACACGCTCGACCCAGCGCACACGGTCGGACAGCACCTGGCCAGCGCCGCCTCGCACTTGAGCGACGGCGAGGCCCGGACGGTGCTGGGGTCGTTCTTGTTCAGCGGCGACGACGTGGACAAGCCTGTCCGGGTGCTGTCGGGCGGGGAGAAGACCCGGCTGGCGCTGGCCGGGCTGGTCAGCTCCCAGGCCAACGTACTGCTGCTGGACGAGCCGACCAACAACCTCGACCCGGCCTCCAAGGCCGAAGTGCTGGCGGCTGTGACCGCGTACCGGGGCGCCGTGGTGATGGTCACGCACGACCAGGAGGCTGTCGCAGCGCTTCGGCCGGACCGGGTGCTGCTGCTGCCCGACGGGGTCGAAGACCTGTGGAACGACGGCTACGCCGAGTTGATCGCCCTGGCCTGATCACGTCGGGTCCTCGGTCACGGTTTCGATCGCCATCCTGGGCGCCTCGGTTGTGAAGGCGCCGTCCCGCCCGTACACGAACGGGCGGGGCGGCGGTTGCCTGTGGGTGCCGAATTTTGTGTCTCCTCATGCGACCTGGGCGTACTCCATGCAGGAGGCCGCCGAGCTGGTCTCGTCGGGTGACCTTGATGTCGGCGTCGGCTGGATCGGGCAGCGCCCGCAGCCAGCCCGCAAGAGAGCCACTGCGTCGCTCCTCTTGGGTTGAACGCCAACTGCTGGCCCAGATCGACAATGGGAAGCAGCAGATCAAGGGCATAGATCACGGCGTTGAAGTGTGGTGGCATCGGCCGGGCGCTGCTGGCGGCGTTCATCGCCGCCGCCGTGGACGCCGGCGTCTGGACGATCCAGTCGGGTGCCTTCCCGGAGAACGCCGCAAGCCTGAGCCTGCACCAGGCGCTCGGCTTCCGCGTCGTGGGCACCCGCGAGCGCATCGGCTGTCACCACGGTCTCTGGCGGGACGCGCTGATGATCGAGCGCCGCAGCATCTTGACGGGGACCTGAGTCGCCGCTCGGGACGGCAGTCGGGAAACAGGGGCGGCCGTCTGGTGGTTACATCCGTCGTGGCCGGTGTGCCCAGTGTCCCCGGGCCTCACCTATTGCCCTCGCGGGCTACCGTTCGGCTGGAGCCGCGCAGAGATCAGGTGTCCACCAACCGGGCCAACTCCACAGGCGGCGGCCTTGGAATTTCCAGGCGGACGGTCATGCGGCGTCTGGGTGGGCGGACAGGCCAGGGTGGTACCGACGGAGTGAAGTGGAACCTACCCGACGGAAGTGGCTGGGCATTTGGATCACACGCCGGACACCATCGTGCTCCGGGGCGGAGCCGAGAGCGGGGGGTGGCTGGGCGAGGATGTGGGATGAGGGCATCGGCGATGAGATCAAGCAGCGCCGAGGCCTGGCTGGATCGGCCATGGCGCGGTCATCGAGACGGTGCTGAGCGCACCGTAACCCCCTGTTTCATCTGGTCGGGTCTCATTACGGATGAATCGTCACTACGTTCCAGCGTGCTGGCATGCCGTCGCCATGGCACTCCACCGCGGTCGCCGACCTGACGCAATGAGCATGCCGCCATAGGTGACGAGCTCTATGATCAGGTTCGTCCTGATCGTTGAGATTCGGAGAAGATGTCAATCTCATGCGCCGCGCCATGGTCCTTCTGGGTGGCGTCGCCCTCGCCATCGGCGCGTTCGTCCTCTTCTACCGGGGCCCGGGACAACCGTTCATCCGCGGCTACGTGAGCGACGTCGTCGCCACCATGCTGGTCTACGCGTTCTTGGGGCTGTTGTGGCGCACCACCGCCGCACGCCGCACCCTGGCCACGGCCGCGATCGCCGCCGCCGTCGAGTTCTACCAAATAGTCGGCATGACCCCGCCGGGCATCGGCGGTGTCCTGGTCGGCGCGTTCCCCGACCCATGGGACCTGGTCGCCTATGCCATCGGTGTGGTCGCGGCCCTGGCCTGGGAACGCCGATTGGTCCGATCCGATGATCAGACCGGGTGACTCTCGAACACCACCCAACCGGGGCTGACGGTACGGACGCCCCCACAGCGGCGAGGGCATCGAATTCGTCCTGCGCGGCGGCCAGCCGTCACAAAGCAGGACTGCCGTAGCTCCGATAGAAACGGCAAGATCAAGAGATTACGTGGCCGACCAGTATTTCCGATGTCCGCCTATCGGTACCCTTCTGACCATCCGCCTGGATTCACGTGTCGACCTGGAGTTTTAGAGGCCGAGCAACGTGCCCTCGATCAGCGAAAACGCCAGTCAAGAGCCTTGTCTCACGGCCGACGCTGTATGACTGTGATCGAGCGACTGTGACCACCGTTTCCCGGTATATCGCCGGTCGCTGCCACAGAGAGCCCGCGGGTGACTTCGCCATCAGTGTCAGTAGTACGGAGGGGCTGTTCGGAAGCTCCTACGACGAGCGAGCGGATATTTCCCGACTTCCGGTAGAGGCCCGGCAACGGCGCAGTGCCGAGATCCGCGAGTTCCTGAGGTCGCGCAGGGCCAGGTTGACTCCGTACGACGTCGGTATGCCCGCCGGCTCCGGTCGCCGTGCCAAGGGGCTGCGGCGCGAGGAGGTGGCGGTGCTCGCGGGGGTAGGGGTGTCCTGGTACACCTGGCTGGAGCAGGGGCGGGAGATCCACGTGTCGGCCGGGGTCCTGGACGCTGTCGCGCGGGTGCTCCGTTTCGACACGGCGGAGCGCGAACATCTGTACCTGCTCGCCGGGCTCAACCCGCCCCAGGCCGAGCCGTCGGACCAGCCGGTCTCCGCGGAGTTGCAGCGGTTGATCGACGGTTGGCTCCCGTCCCCGGCCTACATCCTCGACCGGCACTGGAACCTGGTCGCGGTCAATCGCGCCGCGCAGCTGGTGTTTAGCTATTCGGACCACGACCACAACTGCCTGGTGAGCTTCTTCACCAACGCCCGCTTCCGCTCCTCGCTGACCCACTGGGAGGATGCGGCCCGGGTGATCGTCGGCCAGTTCCGCGCCGACGCGGCCCGCTACCCGGACGACCTGGAATTCGGCAGGCTGGCCGCCGACATGTGCGCCGCGAGTCCGGCCTTCGCCGAGATCTGGGCCGAGCATCCGGTCGGCAATGCGACCGAGGGCGTCAAGGTCGTCCGCACATCGGAGACGGGTGAGCTGATCTTCGAGTACAGGTCACTGTCGTTGCCCGACCGGCCAGGACACCGGCTGATGCTGCACACTCCGCAGCTGGGCACTGCCACCGGGGCGCGGCTGTCGGAGCTGATGGCGAGCGCCTGAAGGTGGTGGTGCCAGCCCTAGGTTCAGCCGGAACTGCTGGAAACGGACGAACCGCTTGAGGATTGCCGCATGAACCGATTCCTGAGCAAGACCGTTTTGATCACCGGCGGGGCCAGCGGCATGGGCTTCGCCACGGCGCAGAGGCTCCTGGGCGAAGGCGCGTACGTCGTCATCACCGGACGCGACCAGGTCCGTCTCGACACTGCTGCCGCCCGCTTGACGGACGCCCTGCCAGAGTCGGGCTCGGGCCGGGTGCTCGCGGTTCGGGCCGACGTCGCCTCCCCGGCGGACCTCGACCTTCTGATGCGGCGGATCGAAACCTGGCGCGGTGGCCTGGACGCGGTCTTCGCGAACGCCGGCGTGGGTGTGTTCAAGCCGAGCGCCGAGATCACCGAGGCGGAGTTCGACCACACCGTCGGCGTCAACTTCAAGGGCGTCTTCTTCACCATCCAGAAGGCGCTGCCGCTGATGGGGGACGGCAGCGCGATCGTCATCAACGCGTCCTGGACGCTGTATCGCGGGCTGTCCGTCGCCTCCGTGTATTCCGCCAGCAAGGCAGCCGTCCACAATCTCGCCCGGACGCTGGGCGCCGACCTCGCGCCGCGCGGCATCCGGGTCAACTCGGTCAGCCCGGGTTACATCGACACCGAGATGTACCGCGACGCCAACCCCGACCCAGGCAGCGAGGCACGCAACTCGGCCGAGGTACCGCTCGGCGCCCTCGGTCACGCCGACAACGTCGCGGCGGCGGTGGCGTTCCTGGCCTCTGACGAGGCTGCCTACATCACCGGGCAGGACCTGGTCGTGGACGGCGGGCTCGTCGCCAGTGTTCCTGCCGCCTGAGCCGGCGGGCGCGGCTGGCGGGCGCGGCTGGCGGGCGCGGCTGGCGGGCGCGGCTGGCGGGCGCGGCTGGCGGGCGCGGCTGGCGGGCGCGGCTGGCGGGCCAACCCCTTCAGTGCCTGGCTCCGCCAGCCGCAGAGTTTCACTGTCCATGGTTTATGAACGCACCCCCTGTCGATCCGCTATATCGAAATATTCCAAGAAGGGCTTTCGCCCGCCCCTCGCCAGGGTCGTCTCGCCACGTGAGCTTCGCGAAGCAGGGGTCATCCCGCAGGGACTTTCATGGAGTCCGTGATCACGAAAACCTTGTCTGGGCTTGCCGCAATCTGGATTGACGCCTGGCCGGCGGGTCTCCAGGGCGTTCCCGGTGCGCCTCACGTGCGGCCACCAGTTGGACATGGCCTCTCAACGATTCACCGGCGTGACAGCGCCTGCCTTAAGTCCCCGACAGACCCTCAAGCAGCGGGCCAGCCATTCCAAGATGGCGACAGCCACCACATCAGCAGCCGCGATCTTTCCGATGTCTTTCCGTCGAAGGTCGCACGCTCTGCCTTATCTACAAAGATGCAGGCAGAGGGCATGATGTGGTCTTGTCGTCCGTCGGACTCCTAAGGCGAGTTCTGCCTGAGGGCACTCATCTGGAACGGCTTCAGGCTCCTGGCCTGCGGTTTCTCAGCCGCAGGTCCGGCCTGGCCCTCTGATCGGCTGGAGCAACATCGCCGCCGCCGTCGACCACTACCGCAGCCACCCCGCCGACAACATCGGCCTTTGAGTAGGTGCGGTTACCTGGAAATACCGTTGTCGGCCGAGCCGGCCACTTGCGCGGACGTTCCCAGGTCTCGTGGAGGAGCCGCACCAGCGTGGCGGACGCGCGTATACGACGCCGTGACGGCTCACTACTATTCCGGCATGCTTTCCGATCTTGAGTTCTACGTCTTCGAGGCCCTGATCGTCGTCATCCTCGTGGGCCTTCCTCTGATGACCGCGGCGGGGGCCATTCCTACCGCGTTGCTTTCCGCCCCGGCCAACCGTCACGCGGTGATGAGTCGAAGAGCCGTCGTCTTAGGATTGTTCGCGTCGTTCGTAGGCTTCTGGATGATGGGGCTCGGCGCGTGGCTGGCGCGTGAAGATTCACGCTACGGCGCCATCGATTTCTTCGGTTTCCTACTGATCACGCTCATCGGCGCGGCTCTGCTCGCCGCCGGTCTCGGCCCGCTGCCGTCGTGGCTGCTGGAGAGCCTCGGTCCGTTCGCGGAACGGCTGCCGCTGCCTCTTCGCCTGGCGGTCCGCGATCTGGCCCACCGTCGATCCCGTGCGGTGCTCGCGATCACGCTGGCGATGACGGTGACGGCCTTCGGCCTCGCGCTGACGGTCATCGCGGTCGGCGAAACGGCGCAGAGCAGGGCCGAATACCTTCCCTCAGGGAGGCCCGGCAGCTTGTTGGTGCAGTCAAGCCCTGCGCACCTGGGGGGTTTCTCAGCCGCGGACGCGGCCACCGTACGAGCGGCGATGGAGCGGGAACTGCCCGGCGTGCCGATCGCCCAGAGCGAGACCGTTCCAGACCCATCCTGGTTCTTCCGCGCCACGGCGGAGCACGTCGAGACGCCAGAGGAGGCCGTCTACTGGGATCAGGCCATCGGTGACGAGAAGTTGCTGCGGTACCTCACGGGCGATCAGTCGACGCCTTACGACGAGGGCACGGCCGTGGTGATCACGTCGGCCGACGTGAAGGTCGACTCGGTGGACCTCGCCTACGAGATCGACAAGAACGATGAGACCACGGCGAGCAAGACCGTCCGAGCGATCGTCGCCAGGACCTCCGCCCCCCACATGGAGACGATCTTCGTCCCTTCGAAAATCGTCCGGGATCTCGGCTATCAGCTCCAACCGAGCGAGCTGATCGTCGACCCCACCCTCCATCGAGTCACGGCCCAGGAGCAGCAGCGCCTCGACGATCGACTGGACGACGCAGTCGCGGACATCTACGTCGAACGGGGCTTCGAGGCTTCGATCGGGTGGCTGCCCATCACCGTGGCGGCGTTCCTCGCCGCCCTCGTGTGCGCGCTGACGTCCGGCTTCGGCAGGGCCGCGAACTCGCGCCAGGCCCGGGTCATGAGGCGGGCCGGTAGTGGATCGGCCGGGGCCTTTCGGTGGTTCTGCGCCTCCCGCGCCGGTATGAGCGCCCTGTGCGGAACAGTCCTCGGCGCCATCGTCGGGTGTCCCGCCGGGATGTTGCTGCTGTGGCCTCTGACGATGCGGACCACGTGGTAGGAGCCAGTACGGGTGTCGTTCGAGACCCCGTGGCCGGCCATCATGGGCGTCGTAGGCGGCCTTCCCCTTCTCGCCGCGGCTCTCGGCGCGCTCTTCGCTCGCGAGCGGCCGCACGTCTCCGCACCTCAGGGCCTAACTGAGGTAGAGCGCTGAGCTTGTGTCTCGCCTGACGTCGGGAGTACAGGTTTCGGTACAGCTTGGCTTAGAGCTGCGTGAGGAACGCTTCGTGGATGTCGTCGTGGACCCCCCAGCGAATGCGCAGGCGTCAGAACGCATGAAGCAGGGCGAAGGTCCGCTCGACCACGTAACGGTGTTTCCCCAGGCAGGCGAACAGAGGGCGGATCTGCAGCTCGCGGACCAGGTGGCGGCACCTGTCGTGGTCATGGCCGCGGTCGGCGAGTACGACGTCAGGGCGCTGATGAAGCCGATGCACGTTCGACCAGGGAAGGGCCGGTATGCCCCCTTTACGCCCTGATCTGCGAAGAATCCACATGCGGGAGAGGTCCAGGACATCCATCGCTCATGGCCGATGCAGCAGCACCTCGTCCAGCCGCTCCATCACGACAAGGTCCGATCCGAACCGGCCGATCGGGAACTCGCCCGCGTCCGCGGACAGTGCAGTGTGTGGATGTGAACATGCGCGCCCGCATACGAGATGGCGATCAACGCGCGTTCGAGGAGCTTTTCGACCGGTACGCCAAAGCCGTCTACAACCACGCCTACCGGATGACCGGCGACTGGTCGGTGGCCGACGACGTGGTGTCGCTGACCTTCCTGGAGGCGTGGCGGCTACGGCAGCGGCTCGCCCCGGACGGCGGTTCGTTGCGGCCGTGGTTGCTCGTGGTGGCCACCAACGTGGCTCGCAACCTGCGACGGGCCAGACGGCGTCACGAGGAGGTGATGGTCAGGGTGCCCCGGAACGATGTCGTCCCGGATTTCGCCGAGGAGTTGGTCGGGCAGATCGCGGACAAGGAGCGGTTGGCCGAGCTGCGTACGGCGATCGGAGGACTACGCAGACATGAACAGGATGTGCTGCTGCTGTGCGTCGGGGCCGGGCTCGACTACGCCGAGGCGGCCGAGGCACTGGGCATTCCGATCGGGACGCTCAGATCACGATTGTCCCGGGCTCGGAAAAAGCTGGAACTCGCCGTGACCCGGCGACAGATAGATGGCGACCGCGACACCGCGGTCCGGTCCATGCAGGAGAGCACCCAATGAACATCTTCTCGGAGGAACGGGATCTTCCTGAGGGCCGTCACCAGCTGCTCAAGGAGTTCGTGATGACCGCTCTGCAAGAAGAGTCGAAGCCTGCCAGGCCCCGCCGCAAGCTGCTGCGCGCCGGCGTACTGGCGCCCGTGCTGGGGCTGGCCGCCGTGGCAGTGGCAGCCGCTCTGGTGATCGTCCCCGGCCAGGCGGGGAACTCCCCGTCGGCCGCTGGTGCGCGAGACGTCCTGCTCGTCGCGGCCACCTCTGCGGAACGCGCCCCCGAGGGGTCAGGGACGTACTGGCACATCACCATCACCCAGGAGGGCAAGCCGCAGCAGGAGTACTGGTACAAGAAGGACGGTCAGTTCTGGCTGAAGGGCGAAGGGCTCAAGGGTGAGGGCAAGCTGAAGCAGTTCACCGACAAGCCTCAGCCGTTCGCGATAGGCCCTCTGCGGATGACTTTCGAGGAGCTACGGCAGCTCCCCGGCGACGAGAACAACCTGTACGAGAAGCTGAAGTCAGCCATCGCGGACGGCGATCTGCGCACCAGCGCCGGCAAGCTGAACGCCGAACAGCAGGAGTGGGCCGCCATGGAAACCCTCCTGTCACTGGTCAGCGAGGCCCCGGTCTCACCCGAGGTCCGCGCCGCCGCCTACCGGGCACTCGCCGCCCGGCCCGGCGTCCAGGACCTCGGCGACGCCGACGGCGGACGGCGGTTCCAGGTGCCGGTGCTCGACGGTCAGGAAACACTCACCATCGACCCGGAGACCGGACAGCTCCGCAGTACCTCCGTCTGGGCGCCGCTCAGCGGAGGCACCGCGCACTCCAGCGGGCCCGTCACGATCAGCACTGAATGGACCGACCGACTGCCCGGCTGACCCGCCGGCCCCGGCCCTGCCGTACGTGGTCGGAGACGGCGACGCCCGGCAGGGCCGCCGGTCTCCCCGTGGCGGGAATCCGTACAAGGCAGGATTTGCGTCACCATGATCGTGTCGTTTCGCGGTGAAGGAGGCTGCTTGGTCGTTTTTGCCTGTGCGGGGTGCGGCGCCGTGATGACCGCGCGGGTAGCGCGGGTGGCGCTCCCTGACCACTCCGGCCAGAAGTACGGCCATGACCTGCTCGCCCATCTGCTGCGACCGGGAACATACGCGGTGGACCCCGGAAACGGCCGGCCTTGGCAGCCGTTCGAACCCGAGCCCGAAGAACATGGCGTCCGACTGCTCACGTACCGCATCACGGGCCCCTCGAACAGGATCGCCATCGCGCCCGGCGACGTCCGCGGGACCGTCTTCATCCCGGAGCGGTTGGGCGGATGTTGCTGCGGCTGGGACGGCCAATACGGGCCCAACCTGGCCTGCGCGAAGTGCGGCTGTCCGGTGGCGACCCGCGTCGACGACTGCGGGTTCTGGCAGGTGGTGTGGCTGCAGCCGGACGCCGTGCGTCCTGTCGCCGTCGCGGTGGCGCTGGCGCACCTGCTGGTGATCTCGGCCGGCAGGCGAGTGGCCGTCCCTGAGGGGCCTGTCGCTGCGGCGTTTCGCCGGGCGATCGACAGCCTGCTCCCCACGGGGCCACCGGAACGACAGCTCGTCCTGGCCGGGCCAGGCCTGTCCCCCACGATCACGGACATCGCCCTGGTGCCGAAGCACCCGCAGACCGGCGAGGTTTGGCCGGGTGCCGCGGGAACGGTGGTGCCGCTGGCCGCGGACGTGTGGACGTACATGGCCTTCAACGACGATCGGCGGCTCATGCCCGCGGCGCGCGGGATGCCTGCCGGCGTTCGCCGCGACGATCCACCTCCGCTGTTGCCGCACACTCTTTTCCGTCCTGACGGGCGAGTGTTCCTCAGCACGCTGGAGCGGCTGGCACCGGTTCCGCAGCCGTGGCTGCGTCGCATCTTCGACCTGGTCAGAGACCGGCCGTACATGGACCCGTTCTCGTAGGCGTCAGGTCTCGAATGCGGGGGCACGGCAGCCGTCCTGGCGGGGATCCTCGGCCGCCCCTTTTGAGGCCCCTGAACAGGCTTGATGTCGGCGGGACGGCGTTCTCAGTACAGTGTCGGGATGGCAGGTGAGCAGCTGAGTGTGCGAGTGGACAGCTGGATCTGGTCGGTACGGCTCACCAAGACTCGTTCGATCGCCTCCGACGCCTGCCGGGGCGGTCACGTACGGGTCAACGGGGTCCGGGTCAAGCCCGCGCACGCCCTGCGAGTCGGGGACGAGGTCCGGTTGCGGCACGATGGACGCGAACGCATCGTGGTCGTCTCCCGGGCCATCACCAAGCGCGTCGGCGCCGCCGTGGCCGCCGAGTGCTACGTCGACAAGAGCCCTCCGCCCCCTCCGCGCGAGGAGACCGTGGCGGTGGCCGTCCGGGCTCGGGGCGCGGGGCGTCCTACCAAACGCGAACGCCGCAGCATCGACAAACTGCTCGCACGCCCCACGCTGGAAGACCGGCAGGGCAACCGCGCACGCCCAGAGTGATCGAACAGATGACCAGACGCGGAGGCGACCGGCGTGTGGGGCGCCACAACACCACACCAGGGTCGGTACGGCCCTTGGTCTTGGCGTCCGCGTGGTGCCATCCCTGCATGGAGAGGTGGTCGCTGTCGAAGGCGCCGTCGCGGAGAGGCTACGCACCGGCGGCGCAGCGTTCTGGCAACCGCTCGATCCCTCAGTCGGTGTCGGTCGCCGCCAGGACGGCGAGGCTTCGGCCGTCAGGTGACAGGGCCGCGACGGCGATGTCCCAGGCGACCTGCTCGAACCACTTCGTCGTTGCGGAGAACGTGAACCACCGGTGGTCATGGATGTGACGCTCAACGTCGGCGAAGGTAGCGGTCTGCGGTGCTCCGGAGAGTCCCGCCATCGATTTCCACGCCTCCAGGCGCCCATATGCACCGTGGAGACCGTTGTTGTAGGCGCCTCCGGTGGAAGCTGCGGCGAAGAGCACCTGCCAGACCTGCGGGGGAGCGCAGGCGAAGGCCGATGGCGCCGACCGCTGCCCCTCCGGGGCAAGGCAGTCCAAGTCCAGCACGGAGAGAAGTTTCGCGATCGACCCGCCGGCAGCGCTGAGCGCGAACGTGCGTGCCTCGATCCGGCCGTTGGATTCCTCGGCCCAGTTCGCGACGGCTCTCGCCATCTCTGCCGCCGCCGATGGCGTGGTGGTCTCCACCGCCGAAGCGGTTTCGCCGTCCCCCGCGGGAGCGGGACCGGCTCCGGTGTCAAAGGGCCCGAACGGTAGGGAATAGCTGGAACCGTGGACGCTGTAGCTGGGGAGATCGGGACTCTGCTCGATCGAGGAGCGGTGCAGCGGCAACCAGCTCAGGGGGTGGTGCCCCCGGTGCCGAGATGTCGCCCATTGCGCGATCCCCTGCAGGTCACCGACGGCTTCTCCGCGCAGCACCAGCTCGTGTACGAGACAGGCACGGAGCTCTTCCAGCCCTCCGGCGTGCACCTGGCCTCCAGCGAAGGCGCGCGTCAGATCGCTCGCCGGCCGGCTTGAGGCCAGGAGCGACGCGGCATAGCGCGCCATCTTGCGGTCACCGGAAGCGACGGTCCCGATGAGACGCAGGGCATGTCCGAGATGCTCTGCGTCGGCGGCGACGGTCAGCAGGCGAAACACTGAGTCGAAGACACTCCTGTACTGCCAGATCGGCCGCTGCGCCGCCCCGTACGTCCTGAACAACGCGACCCCGAGATCCGCGACGAACGCGGCATCACCTTCCGCCAGACGCTGCTCGGCCATGTCGCGCACGCCGTTCACATCGTTCAGATCCGATAAGAGCGCGACGATCTCCTCAACCTTCTCGACCATGATCAGAGCCTACGGGGACACTTGATCAGGATCCGCGCGCCAAGGAGGCCCTCGGCGAAAGCCTATTCGGCGTCATTCAAGGCGGCCGTGAGGTTTCCCGTGCGTAGCTCTTGCTGTTCGACCCACCTCTTCCCCTCGGCGGCGATTCCTTCCAGGACGTGGAGCGTGTGGGGAAGGCCGGCGGCGTCCAACGACACCTTGGACACCGCTCCGGGAACCTCTCCCTGTTGCAGCTCTTCCATCCCCGAGCTCACCTCGACGCTGATCTCCTCACCGTTGACCAGTGAGAGCTGGAAGACGCGTTCGTCGTTGTCCGACTGACTGACCCGTACGGCGGCGACCGTTTCGAAGCGGTAGTTGAGCCGCTGCCGGTCGTGGAAGGTGCCGTTCATGAAGTCGAGCTTGACGGTGACCTGGCGGACGCCTTCCTGAGTGATGAGGAAGACCAGGAGCTGGTACTTCTTGTAGCGCCATGGGCCGCCTTGTAGGCGGGCGTGTGCGCTCGACCGAGCGGGAGCCTCGATGAAGGCGTGCGCGATGACGTGGCTCATGGTCAGCCTGTAGTGCCGCAACGCCTCGTCGAGGAGCGCCTTACGGTCGCAGTCCAGCCAGCCGGCCATCTCCTCGTCGCGGGGTTTGTCCGCCATCCTCGCGCGCCACCGGTCCAGTGCAGCCAGGTCGTCCTTGTAGGTCTCGTCGCTTTCGAGCTCGTCGGCGGCGTGGCGGCGGCGCTCAAGGATGATGTGGAGCCACGCACGGGAACCGATCCACCCGGAGACCAGCAAAAGCAAGATCGTGCCGATTGCCGGCAGGGGCTCGACCGGTACGGCGTTGACCGCGGCCCAGCCGCCTCCACCTGCGAGGGTGAGGAGTCCGAGTATCGCCAGAGCCTTCGTTCGTCCGGGGGTGGCGAGTTCCTCCCGGTAGCTCCGCAGCGTGCCTCTTCTATGGCGGGCGTTGGCCTGCGTCGCCCGGTGCCGGATCAGCCAGGCGAGGCGCTCAACCCCGATCCCCCTTCCTCCGTAGACCGCCGCGATCTCATCGCGCAGGCCACGGCGGATTCCTGCCGTGTGGGCCATCCAGTTGTCACGGTCGACGCCCGGCGGTAGGTATCTGGCGAAGTAGTGGTCGATGCGGTTCTCGGCCTTCTTCGCGAAGCTGCCGGGGTTGACTTCGCTCTTGGGCCCCAGGTACTCCCAGTCTTTGGCGCGACGGCGTACGACACGGAAGCGCCAGTCGGCGACGTTCGGCGCACTGACGTAGGCGCCTCCGATGCCCAGCACGTAGGCGAGCATCAGAAGGACGCGACCGCTCTGCAGGATCAGATAGCCGAGGTACGCGGCCGCCATGACGTGCAGAACTGTCGCGGTCAGGGCCTGAGCCCGAGTAGCGACCGGTGTGTCGGGGGGCTTCGGGACCCAGAGCTCGGGCTTCTTCGGCGCCGGATGGAAGAACTTCCAGATCCGATCCTTTCGGTCATGGGCCATCTGCTCGTTCTTGGCCTTCGTCAGCGCGAGGTGCCACAGATGGTCTTCGATCGGGCCGTCGAGGTACAGCTCCAAGTGGTCGAGGATCAGGCTGCGTTGGGGTTCGCGGAGCGCGTCGAGGTCTTTGACGACGATCCGGATGTCCTCCTCGGCCTTTCCCGCCGACTCCAGGAGCCGGTCGATGATGCGGACACCGTCCCGCCACGGGTCGTCGCCCGAGAGTCGCATGATGGTGCGCCGGTCACGTAGCTGGGCGGCTTCCTCCTTGGTCAGCTCGTGCCGCGTCCGGCCGCTCACCATGGCGAGCAACCAGTAGAAGAAGACCTCGTTGGTGGCGTAGTCGACCCTGGCCTCGTTGATGAGTCGTCGAGCGGGGCCCGGCATGCGGCCTTTCAGAAAGGAGACGCCGTCCCGGAACTTCTTCTCGGGCGGGTCTTGTGGGCTCGTCATGTAGATGACGTCGCCGTGCACTGTCCCCGCCTGCACTCCGACGTGGGAGTCCGTGGCCGCGTTCTCGACGCGGTGCCCTGGATCTGTCATGACAGGGACTGGACCAAGGCGATGATGACGGTCAGCTCGGCGGCCAGCTCAGCCACGTCGCCGACGAGCCCGCGCAGCTTCTTCAGTGCCAGGGTCAGCGTGTTCCTGCAGTCTGGCGTCTTCGTCTCCAGGGCCTGGTCGGCCGTGACCAGTTCCGTCTCGGCGGCCTTGTACGTCGCCTCGTCCAGGCGCCCGTCCGCCCACGCCTGCCAGAGACGGGTACGGAAGCCGGCCAGCGCCTCGGGCAGGTCCGCCGGCTGCGGCGTCGCAGGGGTGATCCGGATGCCGCCGTGCACGATGCCTGCCTGCACGCCCACGTGCGCGTTTCCCTTGGCGATGTTCCTGACCGTCTCGGGCATGGGGGAGCTCCTTGTCGTGGGTTCGTCGGTGAACAACTCCTCGGCCAGAGCCGCGGCGAACGAGGCCGCGTTGGCGGCGGCTCGCGGCTGCCACTGCTCGCGGTCGGTGGCTTCCTTGGTGCCGTCGGCCCGGTCGCTGATTCCGCGGATCACGACGACGGGAAGCGCCCGGTTCAGGTGCCCGGCCTGTGCCACGCCGGCGCCTTCCATCTCGATCGCCCGTGCGTCGTTGTAGTGGTCGCGAATCCAGCGGGCGTGCTCGGAAAGCCGGGAGTTCAGGACTATCTCACCGGCGGCGATCGCCCCGAAGTGCACGTTCGGGCGCGGGTCGAGCCCCTTGGCCCATGAGTTGCCGCGGTGCAGGTGCTGGGCGATCTGCTCGGCGGCATGCGAGGTCGGCCAGACGCGAGGACGGCTCCTGAAGCCTTCGTCCTCGCTGGTGCCGCCGTGGAAGGCGTAGACATGCGTGGCCACCACGATGTCTCCGAGAGCGATGTGCGGCTGCAGCGCGCCGGCCACGCCCACGAAGAGGAGGGCCGCCGGACGGAATTCGGCGATGGCCCGTTCGGCCAGCACCGCAGCGGAGTGGTTGCCCTTGCCGACCTGTGCCAGCGCCACCTCGCATCGTCCATCCGCCAGGCGGCCCACCTCGAAGAGGGTGCCCTGCGGGTGCCGACGCAGGCGCAGGCTGGCCAGCTTCTCTCTGATCGCCTGGTATTCCAGGTCTAGGGCGGTGAGGATCACGACGGGGCTCACAGCACCTGCTCCTTTCCGTTCGGCGAGTCGACGGGACGGATCATCGGGGGATGGAGGACCTCTTGAGGGCCGGCCCTGAACAGGCGGGCCGGTCGTCCGGCCGTGGCTTTGCGCGCCGAGTCGGCCGGGATGATGAAACCGTCGGTTTTCTTGATCTTTCGGTAGAAGTTCCGCGGGTCGAGCGGCATGCCCCACACCGCCTCGTACACGTCCTGAAGATCGGTGATCGTGAACGTCGGCCCGCAGAAAGCCGTGGCGAGCGCGGAGTGCTCAAGCTTGGACCGGGCGCGCTCGACGCCGTCCGTGACAATGCGGCGATGATCGAAGGCGAGCCGTAGGTCACCGGAGAGCACGACGTCGGTGGGTCGCCAGCCCGCGTCGGCGGCGTCGGTGCCGGCGGTCGGTTCGGGCAGCCTCGGGGCGATGGCCAGGAAGGCGACGCTCACCACGCGGCCTCGCGGATCACGGCCTGGGTCGTCGTAGACGCCCAGCTGCTCCAGCCGGAGCGTCTCGACGTCCAGGTCGGCCTCCTCCGCCAGCTCCCGATGAGCGGCGGCGAACAGGCTCTCCTGCGAGTGCTGCAGAAAGCCGCCCGGCAGCGCCTGAGTGCCCTTGTACGGCTCGATGCCGCGCTCGACGAGCAGCACGTGCAGCCGCGAATCACGCAAGGTGAGGATGACGAGGTCAACGGCGAGCAAGATGGCCGGCGGCTCCCATGGATCGTCGCTCATGGTCCGACCGTATGTTTTTGTCAGTCTGACAAAAAGTAGCGCCGTGGTTAGCTTTGGCCATCTCCGGTGATGCGCGAGGCTGCTGCATCTTCCCAATGCCGCGGGAGCCGGGGGCTTCACGCCGCGGATGCCGCGCCCAAGGGCTGCCATGCCGGTGACACTACGCCGCCGCACCGACACTTTCGGTGTCGGTGCTCCTGGAGCAGATGGTGGACGGCCGGGGCCGAAGTCGCGGGCGGGCCGTACTCCTGGGGAGGTTTCCTGAGCTCGGCGTAAACCATTTCGCGGTGGGCGGCCGCGCCCTATAGTCGCCGAGATGAGCGATCTTCAGCCTGGTGTCTACCAGCATCTGGTCACTCGCGACGTGGACGCCCGGCTGCGTGCGGTGTCCGATCACGAGCTGATCGATCGCCGGTCGTTGGATCTCGCCGACTCTCACGAGACGCTGGCCCGCCACCTGGCCGCGCTCACTCGCCGGGCGCTGCGCTCTGTGCGCGGTGAGAGCGACACGGTACGGCTGGCCCGGCAGGTGGAGATCGTCAACCGGGTCGCCGACCTGCTCGGTGAGCTGGTGCCCGAGGCCGCCGCACCCGAGGAACTCGTCGAGGCCGCGGATGAGTTGCTGGGCATCGCCAGGGGCAGGGACGCGGGCGGGGGCGTGAGCTTTCCCGCGCGGCCGGTGATTCCCCTCACCGGAAGCGCGTTGCTGGTCAACGGCCGAGGACAGCCGGAGATCGGCCATGAGCTCAAGCGCGAGCTGGCCTCCGCCGGCCACGTCGATCTGCTGTGCGCGTTCGTGAAGTGGAACGGCGTGCGGGTCCTGTCGGAGGCGATCGAGGAGTTCCTCCAGCGCGGTGGCCGGCTGAGGGTCGTGACCACCACCTACATCGGTGCCACCGACCGCCTGGCGCTGGACCGGTTGGCGGCCATGGGCGCCGAGATCCGCGTCTCCTATGACACCCGGATGACCAGGTTGCACGCCAAGGCGTGGCTGTTCCATCGGGGCAACGGCCTGTCCACCGCCTACGTGGGCTCCTCCAACCTGTCGCGCACCGCCCTCAGCCACGGCCTGGAGTGGAACGTCCGCCTCGCCCAGGCCGAACAGCCGCACCTGATCGACACGTTCTCCGCCACGTTCGACGACTATTGGGGCGATCCGTCGTTCGAGCCCTACGACCCGGCGCACGATGCCGAGCGGCTCGACCGTGCCCTGTCGGCCGAGCGGGCCGGTGGCCGGCCGGTCATGCTCGACTTCGCACACGTGGACGTCCGCCCGTACTCCTACCAGCGCGAGATCCTCGACGAGCTCGACGCCGAACGACAGATCCACGACCGGTGGCACAACCTCGTCGTCATGGCCACCGGCACCGGCAAGACCGTCGTCGCCGCGCTCGACTACCGGCGCCTGCGTGCGGCCGGACAGGCGGAGTCGGTGCTGTTCGTCGCCCACCGCAAGGAGATCCTGCGGCAGAGCCTGCTCACCTTCCGGCAGGTGCTGCGGGACGAGACGTTCGGCGAGCTGTACGTGGACGGCGCCCGCCCCGAGCATTGGCGGCACGTGTTCGCCTCGATCCAGACCCTGGACGCCAACCCGCTCCCCGGGCCGGACCGCTACGACATGGTGATCGTGGACGAGTTCCACCACGCCGAGGCCGCCACCTACCGGAAACTGCTCAACGGAGTGCGCCCCAAGGTGCTCCTGGGCCTGACCGCCACGCCGGAACGGGCCGACGGCCAGGACATCAAGGGCTGGTTCGACGGCCGCATAGCCGCCGAACTGCGCCTGTGGGAGGCGCTGGAGCGCGGGCTGCTGGCCCCGTTCCAGTATTTCGGCGTCCACGACGGCACCGACCTGCGTCAGATCGGCTGGCGTCGGGGGCAGGGCTATGACGTCGGCCAGCTCTCCAACGTCTACACCGGCAACGACCGCCGCGCCGCCGTGGTCCTGGAGACCGTGCAACGCAAGATCGGCGACGTCGGGCGGATGCGGGCCCTCGGCTTCTGCGTGAGCATCGACCACGCCCGCTTCATGGCGGACCGCTTCACCCGGGCCGGGCTCCCCTCTGTCGCCGTCACCGCGCACAGCCTGCGTGACGAGCGCGACCAGGCGCTGCGCGACCTGAGAGACCGAAAGATCAACGCCGTGTTCACCGTCGATCTCTTCAACGAGGGCGTCGACGTCCCGGAGATCGACACCGTGCTGTTCCTGCGGCCCACCGACAGCGCCACCGTCTTCCTGCAGCAGCTCGGGCGCGGGTTGCGGCTCGCCGACGACAAACCATGCCTGACCGTGCTCGACTTCGTCGGCCACCAGCACAAGCAGTTCCGCTTCGACCGGCGCTACCGGGCGCTCACCGGCGCAAGCCGTACCGGCATCGCGCGGGAGATCGAGCAGGGCTTCCCGACGCTGCCCGCCGGCTGCGTGATCGACCTGGACCGCGACGTACGCCGGCTGGTTCTCGACAACGTCCGGCAGGCGCTCAACCTGAACTGGCGGGACCTGACACGCGAACTCCGCGACCTCGGAGACGTCAACCTGTCCACCTTCCTGCAGGAGACCGGACTGGACGCCGAGGACCTCTACCGCCGCAGCCGCCCGGGCTGGGCGTCGCTGCGGCACGCCGCCGGCTTCGGCGCCACATCGGGTGACGCGGCGCTCGGACGCGCCTTCGGCAGGATGTTGCACATCGACGACCTTGAGCGGCTCGCCTTCCTCACCGAGGTGCTGGCCGGAAGGGCTCCGCGATCACCGCGTGAGCTACGCCTGATGGCCATGCTCGACGTGATGTTGTGGGGCGGCACCGAGCCGACCTCCGGGATGGAGGCCCGGTTCGCCCGCCTCACGGGTGCCCGCGCGGCGGAACTGTCAGAGCTCGCGGACGTGCTGCGCTCCGGCCTGCGTCACGTGGTCCCGCCTCTCGACCCGGTCGTGCCCCTGCACGTGCACGCCCGCTACAGCAAGAACGAGGTCCTGGCCGCCTTCGGCATCGACCGGCCCGCGCACATGCGGGAAGGGGTCAAATACGTGCAGGCGCACCAGGCGGATCTGTTCTTCGTCACCGTGGACAAGTCGGAGGACCATTACTCCCCCACCACGCTCTACCACGACCGGGCGATCAGCGAGGACCTGTTCCAGTGGGAGTCGCAGAGCACCCTGCGCTCGTCGGCCGCCACCGCCCGCCGCTACGTGACGGGCGCGTCCACGGTCCATCTGCTCGTCAGGCAGTCCAAGCGCGACGAAGGGCTGGGGGCTCCGCCTTACACGTACGCGGGGCCCATGCGGTACGTGAGTCATGAGGGTGAGCGGCCCGTCCGCTTCGTCTGGCGTCTGGATCATCGGCTTCCTCCCGAGGTGTTCCACTACGCCAAGGCGACCGCCGGTTGAGAGGCGAGAAGGTCAGTCGGTGGGGTGGGCCGCGTCCAGGAGGTGGCGCAGGCGCAGGCTGTCGGGGGCCAGGGCGGTGATCAGGGAGGCGGGGCCGGCCAGCGGGGTCAGCGCGGCCTGACCGGTTGCCGGGCCGTCGCCGAACAGCCGGGCCTGGAGCGGGTGACGTTCCAGCTCGGGGTCGACGACGAGGATCTGGCCGGCGGCGCGGTGACCGGCCAGGACGGCCGGACCGTCCCAGCCGGGGACGTCCGGACCGTAGGCGGTCTGCTGGTCGAGCAGGAGGTGTCCGTCGCGGTGGACGACGAGGCGGACGGCCAGCCGGCCCGGAGGCTCGCCGAAGCGCCCTAGGACCTGCTCCTCGCGGAGGACGAGGCGCGCGGTGGCGGCCAGGTCGACGGTGCAGGTCTGGCGCAGGTTGCTGCCGGCGGCGGAGATCAGCGGCTGGGGCAGCCAGTGCAGACCGGCGTGCTCGCCCACGGTCAGGTGCACGTCGTAGGTGGCGGGCTCGGGGGTGGGGCCGCGCAGGGCGATCGCGGCCGAGGCGGTGGTGATGTGGAGGTGGGCGCCGGGTTCGACGGTGGCCTCGACGCGCAGCCGGTCGCCGCCGAGAGGGGCGTTCATGGCGCCGAGGACGCACACCCGTGCCTGGTCACCGTGCGAGTGGAGGCGCCGCAGGTGGAACGGGCCGTCGCCGGCCAGGGCGGACAGTACGGTGCCCTCCCCCGCGCGGGTCGCCGTGATGCGAGCGGTGCCGCACACACCCGGCTCGGCATGGGGTGCGAGGGTCATGCGGGCCCCGGGGCTCGGGCCGCCAGGCGATGCAGGACCCAGTCCACCACGGGCCTGACGCCGTCCTCGGTCTTCAGGGCGGTGAAGGCGACGGGCAGCTCGCCGCGCTGGGCCTCGGCGTCGCGGGCCATGGCCGCCAGGTCGGCGCCGACGTACGGCGCGAGGTCGGTCTTGTTGATGACCAGCAGGTCGGAGGTGGTCAGGCCGGGGCCGCCCTTGCGCGGGATGTCGTCGCCGCCGGCGACGTCGATGACGAAGATCTGCGCGTCGACCAGGCCCTTGGAGAAGGTCGCGGTGAGGTTGTCGCCGCCCGACTCGATGAGGATCAGGTCGAGCGGTCCGAGCAGTTCCTCCAGGTCCTCGACGGCTTGGAGGTTGGCGGAGATGTCGTCACGGATCGCGGTGTGCGGGCAGGCGCCGGTCTGGACCGCCCTGATGCGCTCGGCGGGCAGTACGGCCTCGCGCAGCAGGAACTCGGCGTCCTCGCGGGTGTAGATGTCGTTGGTGACGACCGCGATGGACAGGTCCTGGCGCAGCGCGCGGCACAGGGCTGCGACGGTGGCGGTCTTGCCGGAGCCGACCGGGCCGCCCAGGCCGATGCGCAGCGCGCCGTGGCGGCCGCCGGGGTGATGGGCTGAGCGGGCGGAGAGGTCGTGGTCGTGGTGGAGGTGCATGGCGCTCCCGTGGTCGGACGACAGGCGTACAGGTGTCAGGAGGCGAACAGGCGGGCCGGGCGGGCCACGTGCTGTTCGGCGGTGATGTCGAGCAGCGGCGCCGAGGCGGACGGCAGCGCCGCGACGCCGTCGGCGTGGACGCGCCCCGCCGCCTCGGCGGCCCGCCGCGCGACGTGGTCGAGGTCGGCGGCGAGCCGGGCCAGGACGGCGGTGGCGTCGAAGGGGTCCAGGCTCAGCAGGCGGACGGTCGCGGCGGCCGGGCCGCTGACGCTCTCCTGGGCCGCCACGCAGGCGGCGTCGTACGGGCTCAGCCCGGCGGCGCGGGCGGCCACCCCGAGCACCACGGGCTGATGGGCGCCGCGCGGACGGACAGTGGCCAGCGCGTCGAGCTCGGCGCAGGGCCAGACGGCTCGGGCGGCGCGCAGCAGTTGCCGTCCGAGCGTGCGCGCGACCTGCCGCAGGGCCGGAGAGGGCGTGCGGGCGTCGGCGGCCTCCTCCAGCAGCAGCGGGTCCAGTCCGGCGGCGGCCGCGGCCGCGAGCCCTGCCGCGGTCAGCCCGCTGGTGTGCAGCCGGCCTCGGCAGAACGCCTCCAGGCCGGCCGCGTCACGCACACGCCCGGCCGCGACGGCCGCCTCGGCGCCGCCGGAATGAGCGTGCCCGCCGGCCGGGAACCGGCCGTCGGCCAGGACGAGCAGCGTGGCACGGCTCATCGGCGTGACTCACCTTCCTTCAGTGAGATGACGGGTCAGAACAGGAAGTAGAGCTGCGCCATCGGCAGTTCGGTGGGGGGCTCGTGGTAGTCGATGCGCCGGCCGTCGATCCGCACCTCATAGCCGTTGGGGTCGACGTCGATGACGGGGGTGGCGTCGTTTCGGAGCATGTCCCGCTTGAACACCCTGCGGGTGTTGCGGATGGGCGTGAACGACTTGTCCACCTCGACCCGGCCAGGCAATCCGGCCGCGATCGCCTGTTCGCTGACGAAGTTGACGGAGTTGGCGCCGGGGGCCCTGCCCGTCGCGCCCCACATCGGGCGGGGCAGGATCGGCTGTGGGGTGGTGATGGCGCCGTTGGCGTCGCCGACCTGCGCGTACGCGATCTGGCCGCCCTTGATCACCCGGTGCGGCCTGACGCCGAAGAACTTCGGCTCCCACAGCACCAGGTCGGCCAGCTTGCCCACTTCGACCGAGCCGACCTCGTGGTCGATGCCGTGCGCGACGGCCGGGTTGATGGTGTATTTGGCGACGTAGCGGCGGGCGCGGTGGTTGTCGGTCTCGTCGGCGCCGCCGCGGTCGCCGTCCAGGGGGCCGCGGCGCTGTTTCATCACGTGCGCGGTCTGCCAGGTCCTTGTGATCATCTCTCCGACGCGTCCCATCGCCTGGGTGTCGGACGACATGATCGAAATGGCGCCCAGGTCGTGCAGGAGGTCTTCGGCGGCCATCGTGGCGGGCCGGATGCGCGACTCGGCGAAGGCCCGGTCCTCGGGCACCTGCGGGTTGAGGTGGTGGGCGATCAGCACCATGTCCAGGTGCTCCGGGACCGTGTTGCGGGTGTAGGGGCGGGTGGGGTTGGTGGAGGCGGGCAGCACGTTGGGCAGGCTCGCCATCCTGATCATGTCGGGGGCGTGGCCGCCGCCGGCGCCCTCGATGTGGAAGACGTGGAGAGGTTCGTCGCCGATGGCCGCGATGGTGTCCTCGACGGTGCCGGCCTCGTTCAGGGTGTCGGCGTGCAGGGCCAGCTGTACGCCGGTCGCCCGGCACACCTCCAGGCAGCGGCGCAGGACCGCCGGGGTGGCACCCCAGTCTTCGTGGATCTTGAAGCCGAGGATGCCGGCGTTGACCTGGTTGTGGAGGGATTCGGTGGACATCGTGCTGCCCTTGCCGAGCAGCCCGATGTTGACCGGGAAGGCGTCCAGGGCCTTGAACAGCCGGTCGAGGTGCCAGGCGCCGGGCGTGACGGTGGTGGCGGTCGTGCCGTCGGCGGGGCCGGTCCCGCCGCCGATCAGGGTGGTGACGCCGGAGGCGAGCGCCTCGCGGATCTGCTCGGGGCAGATGAAGTGCACGTGGGTGTCGACGCCGCCCGCGGTGAGGATCTTGCCGTTTCCCGAGATGATCTCGGTCTCGGGGCCGATCAGGAAGTCGGTCGCGACGGGATGGCCGTCGTGCAGCCGGTTCATGGTCTCGTCGTTGTAGGCCTTGCCGAGCGCGGCGATGCGGCCGTCGCGAAGGGCGACGTCGGCCTTGACCACGCCCCAGTGGTCCAGGATGAGAGCGCCGGTGATGACGGTGTCGGGCGGTCTCGGGGCGCCGGGGGTCGCGCCGTCGCGTGGCGCGAGTGACTGCCCCATCGACTCCCGGACCACCTTGCCGCCGCCGAAGACGATCTCGTTGCCGCTGCGGCCGGGGCCGCCGGCCCAGTCCTCGGTGATCTCGATCCACAGGTTGGTGTCGGCCAGGCGGACACAGTCCCCCGTCGTCGGGCCGAAGCGGTCGGCGTACTGTTCGCGCGTGAGGGGTTCGGCCATCAGAGGTCGCCTCCGACCTTGCCGTTCAGGCCCGCGACGTGGCGCCGGCCCTCGATGGGCACCAGTTCCACGTCCTGGGGCATGTTGGGGGCGAAGCGCACCGAGCCGCCTGCGGGGATGTTCAGCCGTTTGCCGTAGGCGGCGTCACGGTCGGGGTGGATGTCGAGGCGGGAGTTGGCCTCGTAGAAGTGGTAGTGGGAGCCGACCTGGATGTGACGGTCGTCGGTGTTGGTGACCCGTACGGTCGTGGTCGGGCGGCCGTCGTTGAAGCTCACCCGCCCCTGGGAGGAGTAGTCGATCGCGCCGGGAGGACCCTGCCTCCCCGGCCCGGCCACGCAGGACGGCGGGGGTTCCGGGTCGGGCGGGCACGGCGCGGGCTCCGGGACGGGCGGACACGGCGGCTCCGGCTCAGGCCGGCCTTCGCACGACGGCGGCTCCGGGCACGGCAGGGTGGTCGCCGGCGGGATCGGCTCGCGGAGGGTGACCATTTTGGTGCCGTCGGGGAAGGTGGCCTCGATCTGGAGGTCGGCGATCATCTCCGCGACGCCTGGCATGACCTCGTGCGGCATGAGCACCGGCGGTTGCTGCTTCGCCATGAGGTCCGCCACGGTCCTGCCGGCGCGCGCCTCTTCCAGAACCCAGGAGGTCAGGATGGCGACCGCCTCCGGGTAGTTGAGCTTCACTCGCCCTCTGCGCTTGTGGGCCACGTCCGCGGCCACGTGGATCATCAGCCGTTCTTGTTCATGCAGGGTCAGGTGCACCCTGTCACCTCGGTTTCGCTTCTGGCCCCAGGGCCTCGCCCTCGGGGCCGACGGTGCGGATCTACCGGTATGACCGATGTCGGGGTCAGGTCGCCGCCCGGTTGCCTGCTCACCGGGCGGCGCTCAGTGGCTCAGCAGCCTCGCCCGCAACCGCACCCGCCGCCGCCGTGGGGCGGGCAGGGGGCCGGTGGGCGGGCGCAGACGACGACTTCGTCGGTGACGGGGCCGTCGGTCTCGTTGGCGGTGGCGGTGGCGGTGTTGGTCAGCGGGCCGGGCTTGGTGACCTTGGCCAGCAGGGTGAGGGTCTGGGTGGTGCCGACGTCCATCGCGCCGACGTCCCACAGGCCGGTGGCCGGGTCGTAGCCGCCGGCGCTGGGAGTGGCGGAGATGAAGGCCAGCCCTTCGGGGAGCTGGTCGACGACCGTGACGCCGGTGGCGTCGTTGGGCCCCTCGTTGGTGACGGCCACGTGGTAGGTGACCGCCTCGCCGACGGCGGCCTCGGTACGGTCGGCGGCCTTGACGACGGCGAGCTCGACGACCCGCTTCACCGGCGTGGTGGTGGCGTTGGAGGTGGAGGTGAGGTGCTCGGGCGCGTTGCCCAGGGTGTTGTCGTAGGAGGCGCCGGCCTGGTTCTCGATCTGGCGGCCGGCCCCGGCGCGTTCGACGCGGACACGGAACTCCACCGTGGTTCCGTCGGGCGCGTCCGCGGTCGAGGGCAGGCGGCCGCCCTGCTGGGCGGTGGCCCCCTGGCCCAGGTGGAAGACGACGCGGTCGGCGTCGGCGTACGCCTGGTCGTCGCCGGCCGCGTCGCTCTTGCCGCCGCTGTCGGGGCCGTCGATGACGCGCAGGGAGCCGGGGACGTAGCTGGTGCCGGCCGGGATGTCGTCGGTCAGGACGAGGTTGTCGGCCGGGGCGCCGCCTTCGTTCCTGGCGTTCACCCGGTAGGTGATGACGTCGCCGACCTCGACCTCGCCCTCGGGGATGGCGGCCTTGGTGAGCACGACGCAGGGTGCGGTGCCGAAGACGATGCCGTCCAGGAAGTTGCCGATCGCCGGGTTGCCACCGGCGGCGGAGATGGACTTGAAGGCGAACCGGGTGGTGGTCTGGCCGGGCGGGACGACGTATTCGCCGGTGTAGTGGCCCCAGGCGGTGTTGCCGTCGGTCATCCGGGCCTGTTCCACCGGGGCGTTCGGGGGGCCGATCTGCAGTGCCATGGTGTCGGCGCCCTGGCGGCCGCGGTGGGAGAGTCTCCAGTACAGCTTGGTGCCGGGTGTGGTGGGGAGGTCCTGGTACAGGGTGGAGACCATGTTGGCGTTGAGCTCGGCGAACTGCTGGCCGTCGTCGGAGGGCACGCTCAGGAAGCCGGTGTGCCAGAGTTCGATCTGGCCGTCGGAGGCGGTGGTGCGCCAGCCGGGCACCGCGCGGGGGTCGTTGTGGGAGGCGTCGGGCCGTATCTCGTAGTTGGTGACGACGGGGGCTTCGAAACTGCCGTTGATCAGGGCGATGCGTGGCCCGCATCCGCCTGGTGAGGGGTTCTGGGGTACGGCCACGAGGTGTCCTTCCGTCGAGGTGGCGGGAAAGCGGCCGGCGTCGCCGGCGTTCGTGGGCGCCGGCCGGGTCCCGCGCGGCGAGCTGCCACGGGTGCGGGGGCGCAGGGCGGACCACAGGCGGGCGGCCCGGGATGGTTTGTCGGCGTGCACGGGTGAATGGCCTCGCGTGGTGGGCGGGCGGAGTCGGTGCGGTCGTCGGGTCGTGTGCGTGGTGTGCGCGGCGGGATCGATCCGGTTGGACGCAGTCGTTGCCTTCCGATGCCACGTGCTGTGAGTAGCCGACTACCTACTGAAAGTAGTCGAAGCCGGTCAGGGCGCTGAACTAGCCGCACAGTGAGAGCCGCATGGCCGGAGGGCGCGGCTCTTCTGTGGAACGCCGGCCGGCGACCGGTCGCCCGTCCGGCCGGACCCGCCTGTCGGCCGGTCGGAGCGGCGGCTTACCGTGGAGGTAGGTGTCGGATCGGCGCTAGGGGGACGCATGAAGCGACGCTCTGTGCAGACCGCGATGGCCACCGGGGCATTCCTGGCCGTCGTGACCGCGAGTACGGGGGCCACCGCGGCGACCATGGGATCACCGCCGACACCCTCCCCAAGCCCGCAGCCGACGTGCATGGGCATGGGGGAAATGCACCCCGTCACCAGCGAGTACGACTACCTGTCGCAGATGGTGCCGCACCACCAGGACGCCATCACCGCGGCCCGGCAGCTCCAGCGGTCCGACCGGCCCGAGATGCGGCAGCTCGGGCAGTCGATCGTCGCGACGCAGACCGCCGAGGTCGCCCGGATGAAGGGCTGGCTGGAACAGTGGTACCCGCAGAGCCCGTCGCCGAGCCCGAGCTCGACCACGATGCCCGACCTGTCGGGGCTTTCCGGGGATCAGCTCGACAAGGCGTTCCTGCAGCACATGATCCCGCACCACATGATGGCGATCATGATGTCGCAGCAGCTGCTCAACCACGGCGAGGCTCAGCACACCGAGGTCGCCGCCTTCGCCCGCAAGGTGCGCGACGACCAGTGGGCGGAGGTCCGCACGATGCGGCAGTACCTGACCCAGTGGTACGGGGAACAGAGCATGCCCTGCATGCCGCACATGCCGGGCATGACGCCCGGGCCCCACACGGGAACACCCGGCCGGCCGACGCCCACGGAGCCCTCTCCGGCAGGCACGTGACGCAAGGCCCTCTGCCCGCAGGAAGACCACCTGCGGCAGAGCACCGGATTTTCTGCGGAGGCCGCCTCCGCGACCGGCTCGACCATGCCCTGACGGAACCCACCTGGTCGGCACGCGCGGGGTGGTAATCTCCTCGCCCGAGTTGCCGGAGCCCTTGCGCGTGCGACTCGGCGGTCAGGGGGAGGCTCCCCAGCACGGCATGTCCGGTTGACGACGGGTCGTGGCCCTCACGCACGCTGACCAGCGTCGTCGCAGCGTACTTGTTGACATTCGCCGCATAGGCGACAGAATACACATATGAACAGTTCTTCAGGCGAGAATGTGTTGGTGGTGGACGGCTGCACCGTCAAGGTGGTCGACGCCGACCGCGTCGCGGCCGTGCACGAGCGCATGCCCGCCGCCGAGGACCTGACCGACACCGCCGACGTCTTCGGCCTGCT
>NZ_JBFAOV010000062.1:0-32570 GCF_040675375.1 Nonomuraea sp. NPDC049607 | reverse complement strand
TCGCGGTCTGTGGGGGTTTTGGCCAGGTGCCACAGGGAGGCGCCGATGGCGCTCCAGGTGGTGTCGATGCCCGCGATCAGCAGCAGGGCGATCGTGCCCGCCACGTGCCCGGCCTCCAGCTTGTGGCCGTACAGCTCGGCCTCGACGAGGTAGGTCGTGAGGTCGTCGCGCGGGTGTTCCACGTGGTCGCGGATCTGGTCCAGCAGGTAGTCGAAGAGCCGGCCCATGTTGGCGGTCCGCTGCTCGGGCGGCAGGTTGACGCCTTCGAGGGCGTTCTCGATGAACTCGCGGAAGCGCGGGCCGTCCTCGGGCGGGAAGCCCAGCATGTCGGCGATCACCCGCATCGGGATGTGCTGGGCGTAGTCGCGGGCCGCGTCCACGACGTCCTGGCCCTCCAGGCCGTCGATCAGCTCGTGGCACAGCGCCCGCGTCGACTCCTCCCGCCTGGCGACGGCCGTCTTGGTGAAGGCGGGCAGCAGCAGCTTGCGGGCGTCGTGGTGGAAGGGCGGGTCGGACGAGATCGGCGGCGTGCCGCCCACGGGCGCGCTCTCGCGCGGCGGACGGAAGTTGCTCATGATGATCGAGCGCGAGGAGAACCGCTCGGTGTCGTAGGCGACGGCGGCGACGTCCTCGTAGCGGGTGGGCAGCCAGCCGCCGCCGAACCGGTCGGTGTGCGCGATCGGGCAGCGCTGCCGCAGGTCGTCCTGGATGGGGTACGGGTCGGCGGCCCACTCCGGCTCCAGGTGGGAGAAGTCGGTGGCCCAGTCCGAGACCGGCCCGGTGACGATCTCGCTGCGGGTGCCGATCTCCTCGTCGTCGCCCGGCTCGCCGAAGTTCTTGACGAAGCGCTCGTCCACGCTCATGTCACGCCTCCCCGAGGAGGTCGATCGCCCGCTCGGGGCAGTTGGAGACGGCCAGCCGCGCCGTGCGCTCGTGGTCCGGCGTCACCGCGCCGTCGCCGAGGACCGTTCCGTAACCTTCGTCGTCCTCGCCGAACAGGTCGGGGGCGAGGTCGTAGCAGCGGCCATGTCCCTGGCAGCGCCCGGGGTCGATCTGTGCTCTCACGGCGTTCCTTCGTGCGGTGGGGCGGGGGAGAGGGCGGCGACGACGCGGATGAGCAGCCTGGCCCACTCCTCCTCGTCCACCTGGTGGGGGTCCGGGGCGATGAGCGCGCTGCCCATCGCGAGCAGGAGGCAGAAGTGGGCGACGGCCTCCGGTGACAGGGCGTGGTCGAGCTCGCCGCCGTCCTGGCCGGCGCGGACCAGGCCGGCCAGCCAGTGGGCGCGCTCGCCGACGTAGTCGCGCATGGGCAGGGCCACGTCCTCGTCGCGGCGGGCGGCGACCAGCGCCTCGACGATGAGGTCGCCGCCGGCGTCCCGGGGACGGGGGAGCCGGCGGCCGACGGCGACGAGCAGGTCGGCGACCGGACGATCGGGGTCGTCGGCGAACAGTCCGGCCAGCAGCCGCCGGCCGTGCGCGCCCAGCGCGGCCACGAGCAGGCCGGCCTTGGAGCCGAAGTGGGCGTACAGGGCGCCGTTGCTCACCCCCGCCGCGGCGGCGATGTCGGCGACGCGGGTGCCGTCGTAGCCGCGCCTGGCGAAGACGTCCGCGGCGGCGCGCAGCAGGCGTTCCCGCGTCTCGGCGGCGGTGACGCCGGCGATACGTCCCATGGACGAATTAAAAGATCGTTCATTTCATTCGTCAAGAGTCGGGCGTCTTCATCCCGTGATGGGCGCCTTGACCACCAGCACCTCCTCTCCCGCCGCGCCGTTCAGCCGGACCGACAGCTCCCACACCCCGGCCATCGGGAACAGCTCGCCCTCGGCCACGTAGCGGCCCGGCCCCTGCCCGTCGGCGACGATCTCCGGGGTCGCGTGGCCCATGCCGGGCATCACCGTCGACAGCGTCACCGTCCGCGGCTCGCCGGAGGTCACCTGGACCTCGGCCGTGACGCGGCCCGCCGTCGGCCTCGGGACCACGACCGTGACGGCGTACCGCGTGCCGGCGCTGGTGAGGGTGAGCGGGCCGGGCGCTGAGCCGCGCACGTACAGGAACACCGCCAGGGCCGCCGCGAGCAGGGCGGCGACGGCCAGGATCCGCCTCATCCGAGAGCCTCCGCGACCTCGACGGTGAAGGGCACGGTGACGATCCGGTCGCCAGCCGCGTACTGGGCCCAGGCCAGGTAGCGGCCCGGGGCGGGGAAGCTGAAGGTGAAGCGCAGCCGGGGCGCGGGCACGCCCATCTCGTGCACGTGGCCGAAGAACGTGCCGTCCTGGCTGCGCACGATCAGGTGCCCGGACATGCCCAGCCACTGCCGCGGCGTGACCCCGATGCCCACCTCGATCGCCGTCGGACGCCCCGCGACCGGCACGGACGGCCGCAGCACCGGCGTGATCCCCGTGGCGGGCGGCGTGGGTAGCACGGCAGGCGCGTGCCCGGCGACCCGGAACGCGCCGTCGAGCAGCTGGCCGCCGGAGTCCTCGCGTTCCAGCTCCGCGTAGGCCAGGAACCGGCCCGGCCGGTCGGCGCGCAGCCGGGCCTCCAGCCGTCCCGGCGCGGTGCGCAGCGGGTGCAGGTGCCGGAAGTACGCGCCGTCCTCGCTGGTGACGACCAGGTGGGCGAGCGCCTCGTGGTGCAGGACGAGATCGTCCACCGGGTGCCCGGTCGAGCCGTCGGTGAGGTCGAGGCGCAGCGTGAACTCCTCGCCGGGGGCCGGACTGGCCGGGAGGGTCGTCACCCGTCCCCGCGCGAAGGGTCGTCCGGCCGCCGGCGCCCCCACCGCCCGCGTGTCCACCGTCGGGACGGCGCCGTCGGGCGGCGGAGGCGGCAGCGCGGGCTCGAACACGACGACCATCGCGGCCACCGTCACCGCGGCCGCCGCGCCCCCGGCCAGCAGCATCGCCGGGGTCCTGCGCGACAGCGCCCCGGTCAGCAGGCCGCCCACCAGCAGCAGCCCGGCCACGAGCAGGCCGCCGTAGATCAGGAACTCGCCGGCGGAGCCCCGGTCCACCAGGACGCGGAACGGCAGCACGGCGACCTCGCCCCCCGCCGTCAGCCTGAGCTCGTGCGGCCCGGTGTGCTCGACCGGGAGCTTGGCGTACCGCGGGGTGGCGGACGGCTGCGCGGTGGCCGTCACCTTGTGGCCGTCCTCGACCGAGCGCACCTCCAGGCCGACCGGCGGCCCGGTCGCCGGCTCGTAGGCGATCACGCCGATCAGCAGCGGCCCCGGCACCCGCGACGTGCCCTTGATCACGACCGTCAGCTCGGCGCCGGCGATCGTCTGGGCGAAGCGCAGGTCCGCACCGGCCGTGACGTTGTGAGCCGCGGCCGGTGCGGACCCCGCGAGCAGGAGTACGGCGACGAGACACAGGACCCGGAGCGGCCGGATCATGCCCGTCCGGCGTCGGCCGCGTCCGCGGGGAGCGCGTTCGGCAGGAACAGCGCACCGAGCGCCAGGCCGATCAGCCCGGCCACCACCGGCGCGCCGGTCCACAGCTCGGGCACCGCGGGCAGGCCGCCACCGGCCGCCGAGGCGACCCCGATGTAGAGCGACCAGGTGACGAAGGCCGACAGCCCGGCGAAGGCCCAGTAGGCGCCCCGCCGCGCGCCGGACGGGCGCAGCAGCCGGATCAGCACGTCGCTCGCCAGGCCCGCGGCGACGAACGTGAGCAGCGTCGGCACGTTCTCGAACGCCGTCTGCGCGCCGGGCATCAGGACGGCGACCGTGTACATGACGGTCACCGCGCCGAAGGGCAGGTTCCACCGCCGGACCAGCAGCAGCACCGGGGTGAGCAGGATGACGTTGCTGATGACCATCGCGGTGGCCAGACGGTCGGCGCCCGCGTCCTCGACGCTGGAGAACGCCTCGACGATGTGTGCGGACCGGTACTGGAGGGCGTCGCCGTACGACAGGAACAGCGACACCAGCGTGGCCGCGAACGCGAGCCCGGCCAGCGCCGGGAACAGCCGCCGGAGCGAGGGCCGCACGCCCGTGTCGGGGGCGTTCCAGGCCGAGCGCAGCGGTGTGGTGATGATGAGCAGCATGGTCACGATCAGCCCCAGGTGGGACGGGCTGAACAGGATGTCGACGCTCGTCTCGATGCCGAGCACGGTGTGCCAGGTCATGTCGGCCAGCCCGAAGAGGGCGAACGCCGGGATGGCGACCAGCCCGGCCAGATAGCCCTGGGGAACGGCGGCCAGCCCCTGGCGGCCGAGCCGCACGTTGCGGAACACCTGCCAGATGATCCAGCCGGACACCGCCGCGAACCCCGAGTAGAAGGCCGCGTGCCACGGCGTGAAGAACGTCTCCAGGTCGCTGCGGTTGCTGTGCGCCCACGCGTCGATCATCAGCCCGACGCCGAACCAGACCCCCAGCAGCGCGGTGGCGAGATCCGTCCGGAGCGGGACCCAGCCACGCGGCTCCCCAGAGTCCGCAAGTAATCGCCGAATGCCCGTGTTGCTCTCTGCCACTTCGCGTCTCCCTTCTTCCATGATCGAATACTTGCAGAAGCCGCGAAGTGGCGGGAAGACCAAGATCGCCATCACCGAGCGGCCCGGGCCCCCGCCCGTGGCCGCCAGTCTCATCGACGGACGCCGGACGCGCGCGACGGCGAAGGGTCCACGCGGGGGCTCATTCCGTGGCGGGGCGCTGCCTGGCCACCACCAGGTGCAGCCCGTGGGGGAGCGGATCGGTGCGGGCGACATGCAGCCCCGCGGCCCCCAGCAGGTTCCCGACCTGGGTCAGCGTGCGTTCCTGGCCGCCGCTGAACAGCGTGAGCATCTTCATGTCCAGCGCCACCGCCGACGTCGGCGAGCGGCGCGGGTCGTCGTCGAGGACGGCGTCCACGATCCACAGCTCGGCGCGGCCGTCCATCAGGGCGGCGAGCCGCGCCAGCAGCTTGGCGGCCTGCTCGTCGGGATAGTTGTGCAGGATGTTGCCCAGCAGGTACAGACCCGCCCGGGGCAGCGGGTCGGCGAACATGTCGCCCTCGGCCACGGTGATGCCCGCCCGGCCGTCCAGGTGAGTCCGGGCCTGGGCCGCCACCTCGGGCAGCTCGAACAGCACGCCGCGCAGCCGCGGGTGGGCCGCCAGGATCGTGGCCAGGACGATGCCGGTGCCGCCGCCGATGTCGGCCACCGCGTCCACGCCGGTCAGGTCCTGCCCGGCCAGCGCGCGGGCCACGGTGACGCTGCGGGTGGCCATGAACTCGTTGAACAGGGCGCCGGCCGCGGGCCGGGTGCCCAGCCAGGCGTAGGGGGAGTCCACCTGGTGGAGCTCCAGGGCGGCGGGCTCACCTGTGGTGATCGTCCGGTGCAGCAGGTCGGCCGAGTCGCGCCACAGCTCCTCGCCCCACATCAGCGCCGCGGGGGCCAGGGAGTCGTCCCGGCCGCTGGTGAGCAGGTCGCCCTCGCCGGTGAGCAGGTAGCGGCCGCGGGCGTCCCGCTCGACCAGCCGCAGGTGGTCCAGCGTGCGCAGCAGGCGGCCCAGCAGCGTCTCGTCGGGACGCCCGGTCCCGCCCGCGGCGATCTCGTCGGCCAGCTCGTCCACGGCGCACGGCCCGGCGGCCAGCAGGTCGAAGACCGACAGCCGCAGGGCGGCCCGGACGGCGGCGTACAGGATGAAGTCGTCTACCAGGCGCAGCACCCGCGCCCGCTCCGGCGTCTCGCTCATGGGTTCCCCTTCCCCGGCTCCCAGGCCGGCCGGACGATCATGCTCTCCGCCCGCAGCGGCGCGGGCAGGTAACCGAACCTCACCATGGTGTCCACCACCGACTGCAGCCCTTCGGGCTCCAGCGCGGCGGGGAACGTGCCGAGCGTGATCGTCGGCAGGACCTCGCGCGGGATCTTCGTGTACGTCCCCAGCACCCCGGTGACCAGCGTCCGGTCCCGGGCGTCGAGCTGGGCGTGGGCCATGGCCCGCTGGAACCCGGCCACGGCCCGTGGACGGGCGCTCGCGTACGACGCGGTCGTGGCCCACCCGGCGATCGGCCACCCGGCCGGGACGTTCGCCATGGCGTCGCCCAGCGACCTGCCGCCCTGCCGGGCGTAGGCGGTGATGAACGGCTCGGTCATCCAGGCCACGTCCACCGTGCCCGCGGCCAGCGCGGCCGGCATGTCGGGCAGGGGGAGCTCCTTGAACGCGACGTCGTCCGCCGACAGCCCGGCCGCGGCGAGCACGGTCTCGGCGCTCAGCGTGCCGACCGACCGCAGCGTGGCCACCGCGACGCTCCTCTTCACGCCGCCCGACGGCCGCAGGTCGCGCACGCTCCTGATCGGGCTGCCGGGCGCCACGAAGAGCTGGAACGCGCCCGGCGCGGCGTGGTAGGCGTCGGCGACCAGCTTCAGCCGCCCCGGCTCCCGCCGCTGGTACAGAACCGCGGTGACGTAGTTGACCAGCCCGAACTCCAGGGCGCCGCCCTTCATCCTGTCGATCGCCGGGCCGCCGCCCTGCACGACCACCGGCTCGGCCGACAGCCCCTCGGCGGCGAAGTAGCCGCGGTCGCGGGCGATGTAGACCAGCGCGCTGTCGGGGATCGGGATGACGCCGATCCTGATCTTCTCCAGCGGCGCGCCGGAGCCGGTGGCCCCCGGGGCGCCGGGCGCGGCCCCGCCGCAGCCCGCGGCCAGGGTGACCAGCAGGAACAGCAACAGCGGACGTAATCGTCTCACGGTTCTCCCTTCGAGGTCCGCCGCCGGCCCTCGCTCCCGCTGGCGGCCTGGACACGGGTCGGAACCAACGCCCTTGAGTGCACCACCGGGACGCCTGCCTTGCAACGTCCGGTCAGAACGGGAATGGCGCCGTGTCAGAAGCGGGCACCGCTGTTGACCCGGGTCCCGGCTCGGCATACCTTCCGAAAGAAAGCCGCGCTTCCCGGCGAGCACTGGGTCGACACCTGGACCTCGATGCCGCAGCTCACCGAGCCGGGCAACATGCCGCCGCCGCCGTACACGCAGGACGGCCTGGTGCTGGCCGACACCACCCTGCGGCAGACCGTCCGCGTCTCGGCCGGCGGCAAACGTGTACGGGTGCGCTTCTCCAACGCCTTCGGCGGCGCGCCGCTGCCCATCACCCGGGCCTCCGTCGCGTTCCCGCGCTCGCGCCCCGCTCGGTGCTGTCGGTGACCGTGCACCTCGCCGACGGGCAGGCGTCGAACGCCCTCACCTCCCACCCCGGCTCCAGGACCACCTCCTACCTGGCCCGCGGCGACCAGACCGAGGCCGCCGACCTGACCGGCGCCACCCCGGTCGACCACTGGTACCTGCTCAGCGCGGTCGAGGTGCGGGCCGGACGGTCCACCGCCGCGCTCGCCGTGCTGGGCGACTCGCTCACCGACGGCAGGGGCTCCACCACCAACCGCAACGACCGCTGGCCCGACCAGCTGCTCGACCGGCTGCAACCGCGCCTGCCCGGCCTCGCGCTGGCCAACCAGGCCACCGGCGGCAACCGGGTGCTGAACGACGGCCTCGGCCCGGCCGCCCTGGCCCGGCTGGACCGCGACGTGCTCGCCCGGAGCGGCCTGGCCTGGCTGATCGTCTTCGAGGGCGTCAACGACATCGGCACCGCCCCCGCCACCCAGGCCGCGCAACGCCAGGTCGCCGCCTACGACCAGATCGTCACCCGCGCCCACACCCAGGACCTGCGGGTGTACGGCGCCACCCTCACCCCCTTCGGCGGCAACGCCTCCTACGACGACCCCGGCGGCTACCGGGAGGCGGCCAGGCAGCAGGTCGACGAGTGGATCCGGACGAGCGGCACGTTCGACGCCGTGATCGACCTCGACCGCGCGGCCCGCGACCCGGCCGCCCCCCCGCAACCTGCTGCCCGCCTACGACGTCGGCGACCGCCTGCACCTGAACCCGGCGGGGTACAAGGCGCTGGCCGAGGCCGTGCCGTCCGGGCTGCTGCGCCGCTGAGGATCAGCGGTAGGCGGCGGCCTGAAGGGTGTAGAGGTCGGCGTAGAGGCCGTTGAGCGCCATCAGGGCCTGGTGGTCGCCCTGCTCGGTGACCTTGCCGTGGTCGAGGACATAGATGCGGTCGGCGTACCGCACGCTGGCCAGGCGGTGGGTGATGAGCAGGACCGTGCGGCCCTCGGAGTGGTCGCGGATGCGCTCGAACAGGGCGTGCTCCGCGCGGGCGTCGAGGGCCGCCGTGGGCTCGTCGCAGATGAGCAGGTCGGCGTCGCGGTGGAAGCCACGGGCCACGGCGACGCGCTGCCACTGGCCGCCGGACAGCTCCTGGCCGTCCTTGAACCGGCGGTCGAGCAGCGTGCGGTAGCCGTGGGGCAGGCCCGCGACCACCTCGTCGGCGCCGGCGACCGAGGCCGCCGCGACCAGGGCGGCCTCGCCCTTGTCGGTGCCCATGGTGATGTTGTAGCGGGCGGTGAGCGGCCAGCGGGTGTGGTCCTGGGCGATGACGGCCGTGCGCAGGCGCAGCTCGTCGGGGGGCACGTCGGTCAGGTCGACGTCGTCCCAGGAGACGCCGCCGGAGTCGGGCTCGTACAGGCCGGACAGGATCTTGGCCAGGGTGGTCTTGCCGGAGCCGTTCTCGCCCACGAACGCGATGATCTCGCCGCGCTTGATCTCGACCGTCACCCCGCGCAGCGCCGGCTGCTCGGCGCCCGGATAGGTGAACGTCACGTCGTCGGCCACGATGCGCTCGAACCTCTCGGGCACGGCCGCCGGGCGGGCGCCGGGCACGCGGCGTTCGGCGTCGGCGCAGAACTGGAGGAAGTCGGTGAAGTAGAGGCCGTCCTCGTAGAGGCGGTTGGTGGCGTAGAGGAGGTTGGCCAGCGACGTCTGGCCGGTCCTGATGGCCAGCACCGCGGTGCCGGCGACCGCCAGCGGGATCGCGGCCAGGGCCAGCAGCAGGCCGAGCGCGACGTAGACCAGGGCGGTGCCGAGGCCGCCGAGGGCCTCGCCGACCAGGCGGGCCAGGGTCTGGCGTCTGGCCAGGACGAGCAGGACGTCCTGCTCGGCCTTGGCGACCGCGTCGTACATGCGCAGCAGGAAGCCGCGCATGGTGAACGAGCGCACCTCGGCGGCGGGCTCGCGGTCGGCCAGCAGCTCGGCGATGATCCACTTGCGGCGGCGGGCGGGGATGAGGGAGTACATCGTCGAGTAGCGCATGCGGGCGCCGCGCACGGTGGCCCACGCGTCGGGCAGCACGGCCAGCAGGAGCAGCGGCAGCAGGACCGGGTGCAGCACGCCCAGCACGCCCGCCGCCGCCGCGATGCCGACGGCCGCGGTGACGACGTTGATGGCCGAGCTGACCACCGAGCTGGCCACGCTGACGCCGCGCTGGTTGGCGCGTTCGAGGCTGTCGTGGAACTCCGGGTCGTCGTAGGCGACCAGCTCCACCTGGCTGGTCAGGCCGTAGAGGCGTTCCTCGGTGTGGCGGGAGATCTGCGGGGTGAGGCGTGACTGGGCCCAGCCCGCGCCGGCCTGGACCACCGTGCGCAGCACGGCGGCCGCGCCGACCAGGACGAGGCTGGGCAGGGCGGCCAGCACGCGGTCGGGGGTCGGGCCCTCGCTGAACAGGGCGCTCAGCACGCCGGTCGTGGCCAGCAGGCCGAAGGCGGTGAACAGGCCGCCGAGGAGGTTGAGCGCGATGGTGGCCACGGTGTCGCGGGGGCCGGCCCGCCAGGACATGCTCATCGCCTGGGCGACGAGCGAGGGCAGGCGTCTGGCGATGGTCAGGAAGCCGACCTCGGCCATCTTGTCGTTGTGGGCGTACCAGTCGGAGATGGTGATCTCACCGAGTTCCAGAGGCTCATCGGGCATGCGCTGAGTGTGCGGGCGGCCACCGACGGTTTCCGCCTCCGCGGCCGGCAGGGTGACAGGACGGTGGCCCGGACGCCAGCCGCCTGTCCACGACCCGCCAGACAGGGACGCGTCACGCGGGCAGCCCGCGAGAATATATACGAAGTGGAATATTTTCCAGCGAAAGCATTCTGGCTAGGCTCGACAGCCATGACGCTCATGAAGCCCGCCCGCCGAGTGGCCGCCGCGCTCGCGCTCGCCCTCGCCGCCGGGTTAACCGCGGCCGCCCCCGCGCACGCGCGCGAGGCGGCCCCTATCCCTGCCGTCGCCGGCACCGTCCTGCGCGGCCTGGACCTCGACCGCGCCACCGTGCTCGACCTGCAGCGCGCCATGGACCGCGGCCGCTTCGACGCGGTGACGCTCACCCGCTTCTACCTCGACCGCATCCGCGCGGTGGACCCGCTGCTGCACGCGGTCATCCAGACCAACCCCGCCGCGCTGCGCGAGGCCGAGTCCAGCGACCGGCGTCGCCGCCGCGGCGCGCACGGACCGCTGGAAGGCGTCCCGGTCCTGCTCAAGGACAACATCGACACCGCCGCGCCGCTGCGCACGACCGCCGGCTCGCAGGCGCTGCTCGGCTCCCGGCCGGGCGCGGAGGCGTTCCTCGTCCAGCGGTTGCGCGCGGCCGGGGCGGTGATCCTGGGCAAGGCGAACCTGTCGGAATGGGCGAACTTCCGCTCCAGCCCGTCCTCCAGCGGGTGGAGCGCGGTCGGCGGGCAGACCAACAACCCCTACGTCCTGGACCGCAACCCCTGCGGGTCGAGCAGCGGCTCGGCGGTCGCCGCCGCCGCCACCCTGGCCGCGGTCACCATCGGCACCGAGACCGACGGCTCGATCGTCTGCCCGGCCGGGATCAACGGCGTGGTCGGCATCAAGCCCACGCTCGGGCTGGTCAGCCGGGCCGGCGTGGTGCCGCTGTCGTCCCGGCAGGACACCGCGGGCCCGATCACCAGGAACGTCACCGACGCCGCCGCCGTGCTCTCGGCCATCCAGGGGCCGGACCCGCGCGACCCCGCGACCGTCCCGGGCGGCGACCGCGACTACCTCAAGGCCCTGCGGCCCGGCGCGCTGAACGGCGCCCGCGTCGGCGTGTGGCGCTCGGTCGCGGGCGACAACCAGGAGGTGCGCGCCGCCCTGGACGCCACCGTCGCCACCCTCAGGGCCCGCGGCGCGACCGTCGTGGACGTCGAGCTGGAAGGCATGGACGAAGCCGGCGAGGCCGAGTTCCCCGCGCTGCTGACCGAGTTCAAGCACGACCTGAACGCCTACCTGGCCGCCACCCCCGGACGGCACCCCGCCGACCTGGCTGGGCTGATCGACTTCAACCGGCGGCACGCCGGGACCGAACTGCGCTACTTCGGGCAGGAGATCTTCGAGCAGGCGCAGGCCACCACCGGCGACCTGGACGACCCCGCCTACCGCGCCCTCCGGGACAAGGCCACCACCCTGGCCCGCCGCGCGATCGACTCCGCGATGGCCGCCGGCCGCCTGGACGCGCTGCTCGCCCCCACCAACCACGCGGCCTGGCTGACCGACCTGACCAAGGGCGACGACTTCACCGGGTTCGTCGCCTCCTCCGCGCCCTCGGCGATCTCCGGGTATCCGGCGGTCACCGTCCCGGCCGGTTACGCCAGGGACGTCCTGCCGCTCGGCGTCACCTTCTTCGGCGGGCGCCTGTCCGAGCCGTCCCTGATCGCCCTCGCGTACGCCTTCGAGCAGGCCGCTCAGGTCCGCAGGCCGCCGACGTACTTGCGCACCCTGCCCTGAGCGGCCCGGCGGCGGGCTACGGTAGGGGCGACGACGGCCACCACGGCCAACCACGGCCACCACGACGGGAAGGAGGCGACGTGCGCACCAGGCTGCCCGCCGCCCTTCTTCTCGTCCTGTCGTGGCTGCTTCCCACGATCGGCCAGGCGGCCGGTCACGGGACCGGGCCCGGGATCGGGCACAGCCAGGTCGCCCCGCAGGTCGCGGCGATCCGGGCGGCGATCGACCAGGCCGCCGCCGTCCAGCTCGGCTCCACGCCGCCGCCGCCTCCGCTCGCGCAGATCAGGCACGGCGGGCACGACCAGGCGGGGCCGGGCGGCCCGGCGCTGTCCGCGGCCGCCCCGGCCCGCCTGCCGCAGGTCTGGTCGGCCGTCGTACGGCGGCCCGGCTCCCGCGCCGCCGCCGACCGCCCCCAGGGCGCGGCGGCGGCCCGCGCGCCTCCCTCCACGGTGCTCTGAAGATCCCCTCTTCCGCACACCTGAGCCTGTGGAGGCTTCATGTCACGTGCGCCCATGTGGCGCGCGCTGGCGGCGCTGGCCGTCATCGCGACCTCGATCATCCTGTCCCTCACCGCCACGCCACGCCTCGGCCTCGACCTGCGCGGCGGTACCCAGCTCGTCTTCGAGGCCAGAGACTCCCCGACGGTCCAGGCCGACTCCTCGGCCACCGACCGCGCCCTCGACGTGCTCCGCCGCCGGGCGGACGCGCTGGGGGTCGTCGATCCCACCCTGGTCCGCTCCGGCGAGAAGCGGATCATCGTCGAGCTGCCCGGCGTGCTCGACCCCAGCAAGGCGGCCGAGGTCATCGGCCGTACCGCACAGCTCGCCTTCCACCCGGTCACCGGCCCGGCGAAGGACGGCGACGCCACCGCGCTGCCCGACGAGAGCGGCCGCCCGCTCGCGCTCGGCCCGGCGGCGATCAGCGGCGACGGCGTCAGCGACGCCGCCGAGCGCAGCGACCCGCAGCAGGGGCCCGGCTGGTGGGTCACGGTGGACTTCCGCGACGCCGACGCCTGGCAGCAGATGACCGGCGCGGCCGCCTGCCAGCCGGAGGGCGACCCGAAGCGGCGCGTCGCCATCGTGCTCGACAAGAAGATCATCTCCTCGCCGCAGCTCGACCCGTCCGTCGCGTGCGGGACCGGCATCCCCGGCGGCAGCACCCAGATCACCGGGTCCTTCACCCACGAGGAGGCCCGCGACCTGGCCGTGCTGATCAAGGGCGGCGCGCTGCCCGTGCCGCTCGACCTGGTCGAGCAGCGGACGGTCGGCCCCACGCTGGGCGAGGCCGCCGTCGAGGCCAGCGTCAAGGCCGCGATCGTCGGGCTGGTGCTGACCGCCCTGTTCATCATCGCGGTCTACCGCCTGTCCGGCCTGCTGGCCGCCATCGCGCTGATGTGCTACGGCCTGATCTCCTACGCCGCGCTGGTCGCGATGGGCGCGACCTTCACGCTGCCCGGACTTGCCGGGTTCGTGCTGGCGATCGGCATGGCGGTCGACGCCAACGTGCTCGTCTTCGAACGCGCCAGGGAGGAGTACGGCCTGGCCCCGGCACGCGGGCTCGCGCCGGCGCTCAACCGGGGGTTCAAGAACGCCTGGAGCGCCATCGCCGACTCCAACGCCACCACGCTCATCGCCGCCGGGCTGCTGTTCTGGCTGGCCTCCGGGCCGGTCAAGGGGTTCGGCGTGACGCTGGCGATCGGCGTGCTGGCCTCGCTGGTGTCGGCCATGCTGATCACCCGCGTGCTCACCCAGGCCGTCGCCGCGCGGATCGGGCCGCGCCTGTCGGGCCTCGCCTCGCCCGGCGCCGTCAGGACGTGGCTGGCCCGCCGGAACCCCCAGCTCATGAAGGCCAGGAAGGTGTGGCTGGCGGTCGCGGGCGGCCTGGCCGTCGCGGCGCTGGCCGGGCTGTTCACCCGCGGGCTGGACTTCGGGGTCGAGTTCACCGGCGGCCGGCTCGTGGAGTTCGGCACGTCCAGGCCGGTCGAGGCCGACACGGCCCGGCGGCTGGTGAGCGAGGCCGGGTATCCGGGCGCGGTCGTGCAGGCCACCGGCGACGGCGTGGCCGTACGCGCGGGGCAGCTCGACCCGGCCAAGGTCCAGGCCGCGCTGGAGGGACAGGCCGGCGAGGTGACCAAGCGGCGTGACGAGTTCATCGGCCCCACGCTGGGCGAGGAGCTGCGCCGCAACGCCGTCATCGCGCTCGGCGTGGCCGTGGCGGCCCAGCTCGTCTACCTGGCGGTGCGGTTCCGGTGGACGTTCGGCACGGCGACCGTGCTGGCGCTGCTGGTGGACCTGGCCGTGGTGATCGGGCTGTTCGCCTGGCTCGGCAAGCCGGTGGACGGTGTGTTCCTGGCCGCGATGCTGACCGTGGTCGGCTACTCGGTCAACGACAAGGTGGTGGTGTTCGACCGGGTGCGGGAGCTGTGGGCCGCCCGCCGCACCGCGCCGCTGGCCGAGGCGGTGAACACGGCGATCCTGCAGACCGTGCCGCGGACCGTCAACACCGGGCTCGGCGCGCTGTTCGTCCTGGTCGCGCTGGCCGTCTTCGGCGGCGACTCGCTGCGTGACTTCGCGATCGCGCTGGTCACCGGGATCGTCGTGGGCACGCTGACCTCGTCGTTCGTGGCGGGCCCGGTGGCCATCGGCCTGGCCAGGTACGACCGCCGTCCGGCACCCCAGCCGCCCGCGCCCAAGGCCGCCCGGCGGCCCCGCGAGGGCTCGGGAGCGGTGTTGTGACCGGCCGCGGGCCCGCCCCCCAGCGGGCGGGCCCGCGGTGTCCGCGTCAGAGCCGGGCGAGCCAGTCGAGCAGGATGGCGTTGACCTCGGCGGGCCGCTCCTGCTGGACCCAGTGGCCGCAGTCGTCCAGGAGACGGGAGGAGACCAGGCCCGGCAGGGTGGCGGGGAAGGCGTCGATCGCGGCGGAGAGCCATCGGGTGGTGGCGTCGTCGGCGCCGCCGACGAACAGCGAGGGCTGGGTGACGGGCGCGCCGTCGTGGGGCGCGAGGTCGGCCCAGTCGCGGTCCATGTTGCGGTAGCGGTTGAGCGCGCCGGTCAGGCCGGTGCGCTCGAACTCGGCGGCGTAGAAGTCGAGGTCGGCCTCGCTCAGCCAGCCGGGCAGCGTGCCGTCCGCCGGGAACCGGTCGCGCATCCTGCCGCCCGGGGCCACGAACAGCGGGTGGGGCGCGTCCGGGCCCGGCATGGTCCCGGCGGACAGGGCCGCGTACACGCCCGCCAGCCAGCCCCGGACGTCCGGCTCGATCTCGGCCTCGGCCCGGCCGGGCGTCTGGAAGTAGCTGACGTAGAACTCGTCCGTCCCGCCCATGGCGGCGAACACCTCGGTGGGACGCGGCCCGCCGCGCGGCGTGTACGGCACGCTGAGCATGGCGACCGCGCGGAAGACGTCCGGCCGCAGCAGGGCGCTGTGGGCCGCGATCGAGGCGCCCCAGTCGTGGCCGACGATCACCGCGGTCCGCTCGCCCAGCGCCCGCACCACCGCCACGCCGTCCTCGACCAGCTCGGTCATCCGGTACGCGGCCACGTCCGCCGGCTTGGACGAGCGGCCGTAGCCGCGCACGTCCACCGCCACCGCCCGGTACCCGGCGGCGGCCAGCGCCGGGAGCTGGTGCCGCCAGGAGTACCAGGACTCGGGGAAACCGTGCACCAGCAGCACCAGCGGCCCCTGCCCCGCCTCCACGAGATGGACGCGGCCGGCGGGGGAGGGCGCCAGGCGGTGGACGCCCTCGGCGACCGGGGTGGGCTGTGACATCGTTCCTCCACGCACGTGTGTCCTGGTCTGTCACCAGGATCATGCGCGGCCCGTGCCGCGGCCCGCCAACTCCGTTGCCGTTTCGGCAAACCCTGCGCTAAAGGTCGGTGGCGATGATCTTCTCGATGTTCCGCTCGGCCAGCGCCGTGATCGTGACGAACGGGTTCACCGTGGTGTTGCCGGGGATCAGCGAACCGTCGATGACGTACAGGCCGGGGTGTCCGGCCAGGCGGCCGTAGTTGTCGGTGGCCCGGTTCAGCACCGCGCCGCCGAGCGGGTGGTAGGTGAGGTGGTCGCCCCAGATCTTGTACACGCCGAACAGGTCGGTGCGGTAGATCGTCCCCTCCTTGGAGTTGATCTTGTCGGAGATCGTCTTCGCCATGTCGATGGACGTCTGCTTCCAGGCGGTCTGCCAGCTCAGGTCCACCTGGCCGGTCGCGGCGTTCCAGGAGAACTGCGCCCGGTGCGGGGTGTTGGTGATCGACAGGTAGAACGAGGCGTACGTCTCGATCCCGGTCGGCAGCGGCGCCACCTCGGCGAACGCGCCCCCGGCCGTCCAGTTGTCGATGCCCGCGCACGGGATGGCCGACTGCAGCTTGCCGGTCGGGTCCCACAGGTGGTTGGCCCGGCCGCACATCACGTTGCCGTTGTCGCCCCAGCCCTTGCCGACCTCGTCGTTCAGGCCGGGCAGCGCGCCGGTGGCCTTCAGCCTGACCAGCAGCTTGCTGGTGCCGACGCTGCCCGCGGCGAAGAAGACCCGGGCGGCCGTGACGGTCTTGGCGGCGGTGACCGAGCCGTCGGTGGCGAGCTGGTCGATCCGGACGGTGTAGCCGCCGCCCGCCGCCGGGGCGACCGAGGTGACCCGGTGCAGCGGCGAGATCGTCACCTTGCCGGTCGCGCCCGCCCGCGCGAGGTAGGTCTTCTGCAGGGACTTCTTGCCGTGGTTGTTGCCGTACAGGATCTCGCCGGCCAGCGCCGACTGGGGGGCCGTGCCGGCCGCCTCCTGCTTCATGTAGTCCCAGTCGTACACGTCGGGCACGAAGGTGAACGGGAAGCCGGAGCGCTGGGCGTGCTTGCGGCCGACGCGGGCGTACTGGTAGCACGCGGCGGTGTCGAACCAGGCCGGGTCCACCAGGCCGACGCCGAGGCCGGAGTTGGCGCGCGGGTAGTAGACGCCGTACATCTCGTCGGCGTCGACCGACGGCAGCACCGAGGCGAAGTTCTCCCGTTTGGGCGTGACGGCCATGCCGCCGTTGACCAGCGATCCGCCGCCGACGCCGCGGCCCTGGTAGACCGTGATGCCGGCGAACTCCTCGGCGTCCAGGATGCCGGTGTAGCGAGGGATGTCCCGGTCGATGGGGAAGCCGAGGAAGTAGTTGAGCGGCGCCTTGGTCCTGGTACGCAGCCAGTACGAGCGGTAGTCGGGCTCGCGCGTGTTGCAGAAGATCTTGCCGTCCGAGCCGGGCGTGTCCCAGGCCATGCCCATCTCGATCATGTGCACCTCGACGCCCGCCTGGGCCAGGCGCAGTGCGGCCACCGAGCCGCCGTACCCGGTGCCGATCACCAGGGCGGGGACGCGGGCGCCGTCCGCGATCGGGCCGGCGGCGACGGCAGCGGCGGCGGCGCGGCCGGGCAGGGCGGCGGCGCCCAGGAGGGAGGCGGTTCCGGCGATGAAGGTGCGGCGGCTGGGGTTCATGTCACGGGCCCTCGCTCGGTCGGCTGGACGGAGACTCGGTCGGTCTGACGGAGGGGGACGGGCCGCCGGTCAGCATGCAGGCCGTGTCGAGGCCCAGCACGTGGTTGAGCCGGCCGAAGGCCCACCAGGAACCGATGCTCATGCTCAGTTCCACGATCTCCTTCTCGCTGTAGTGCTCGGTCATCCGGGACCAGAACTCCTCGTCGAGCCCGTGGTGGTCCAGGGCGTACCGCTCGGCGTACTCGGCGGCGAGCCGGGTGCGCGCGTCGAAGGCGCCGGTGGTCCGCCAGCCGGCGACCGCGTCGGCGAAGCCGTCCTCGACCTTGACGCCGTCGCGCTCGGTGCGCCAGTCGAGGCAGAAGACGCATCCGTTGATCTGCGCGATGCGCAGCCGGGCCGCCTCGAACTCGCGCAGGCCCAGCGTGGTGTGGGCGTAGACGGCCATGGAGAACTTCGAGGCGGCGGTGCCGATGCCGGGGACCATCTCGCCCCAGACGTAGGCGACCGGATCCTTGCCGCCGGGAACGTCGACGATCACGGATTCTTCCTTCCGAGCCGGCCGGACGCGGGTCGCAACGGGACGTCGAGCGCGTCGTACAGACCGGGCGGGGCGGCGGCGAGCCAGTCGACGGCGTTCACCAGCCGGCCGGCCGCGGTGGCGTTCCCGCCCGCCGAGCGGTTGCCGCCCTCGTCGGTGGCCTCGATCGTGACCTCGATGCGCGGGCTGCCCTCGACGATCACCCGGTGGGCGCCGTCGCCGCCGTCCGGCGGGAGCGGCCAGTCGGGGGCGCAGGAGGGGTGGATGCGGGTGACGTGCTCGATCACGATGCGCGGCTCGCCCTCCACGACGCCCTGCACCTCGAACCGCACCGCGCCCTGGGTGCCGGCCTCGAACACGCCCATGCGCGCGGTGGTGACCGTACGGTCGAGCGGGCGCCGCTCCACGACCTCGCGGATCTCCTCCAGGGTGACGCCGAGGGCCCGCGCCATCAGCCGTACCTGGCCGCCCCACACCATCGACGGGACCGTGGGCGCGATCATCGGCGGCTCGTACTCCATCGGCTCGCCCATGCCGACCATGTACCGGACCGCGTCCGGGCGGTCGTAGCCGGAGTAGTCGAAGATCTCCTGGCAGCGGATCACGTCCACGACCGAGCCGAGGCCGCTGAGCAGCAGGGGAAGCAGGTCGTTGCCCCAGCCGGGGTCGATGCCGGAGGCGAACAGGGAGCCGCCGCCCTCCGCGACGGCGGCCAGCACCTGTTCCCGCAGCTCGGGCGGGGCGCCACGGTGGTCGTAGAGGGCGTACAGGGAGGGCGTGACGACGACGGCGCCGGCCCGGATCGCCCGTACGACGTCGGCCAGGGCGTCGTCGGGACGCAGGTCGCCGGAGGCGGCGTACACGACGGCGCGCGGGCGCGCGGCCAGGACGGCGGCGACGTCGTCCGTGGCGGTGACGCCGAGGTCGCGGCCGAGACCGGCGAGCTCCCCGGCGTCGCGGCCGACCTTGCCGGGGGAGTGCACGAGGACGGCGGCGAGACTGAGGTCGGGATGGGCCTCCACGGCCCTGATGGCGGCGCGGCCGACGTTGCCGGTACCCCACACCACGGTGGACGTCATGGGCGGAGCGTAGCAAGCGCTTGGTTTGGTGTACAGGGCCCCTCGCTGGGGGGCCGTCAGCCTGTGACGGCCTTGATGAAGAGGTCTCCCGTGGCGGTCTTGAGCAGCTCGGCGCAGCGGTCGCCGTTGACGGGGGCCAAGGTCACCGACCAGCCGAAGCCCTTCATCCTGTTGCCCGGCGGGGTGGGGACGTGGATGACCTTGCCCGCCGACAGCACGTGCACCCGGCCGGTGGTGCCCAGGTAGCCGAGGGCGACGTCGTCGCCGCCGTCGAAGTCACGGGCGCTCGCCCCCGAGCAGTCGCCGCGCTCGGGCCGCACGACCGGCGGCCGGGTCGCGACCCCCTTGTCGATCACGCCATCCTTGTCGTGCCGCCGGTTCCCGGCAACCCGCCGCCGGTCAGGTGGCGGCGTCCAGGGCGATGCCGTACAGGTGGTCCACCCGGATCCTGATGACCAGGCGGCGGCCCTTGGTCATCTCCTTCAGGAAGGCGGCCTCGTCCGCCGGGTCGGGGAAGCCGCCGGCCATCTCCAGCAGCTCGCGTCCGGTCGCGTCGCCCGGCTTGAGCGACGGCTCGGAGATCTCCGCGCGCCCTTCCGCGACGGCGTACGACAGCACGCTGTCGCCCTGGAGGTGCACCGACGCCCGCGGGTCGGCGAGCAGGTGGCGCACCTTGACGCGGCCCTCGGCCGAGGAGATGCGCAGGACGCGTTCGGCGGCGTCCCAGCGCAGGGCCATCGAGGCCAGGTGCGGACGGCCGTCGCGCTTGAGCGTGGCCAGCACGCCGAAGGGCTGGCGGGCGAGGATGTGCAGGAGTTCGTCCTCGGTGAGAGGGCGGGCGCCGGGGCCCTGTCCGGGGCCGTAGGTGCGCTCGGTCATGATGATCAGTTCCGTTTCGTGAAAGGGGTGTCAGAGGGCGGCCGGCTGCTCGGTCCGGGGCGCCTCGGCGGGCGCGGCGGACCGGGGCCGGCGCAGGACGGTCAGGGCGACCACGACGGCCGCGGCGAGCAGTCCGGCCGAGGTGGCGAAGGCCAGATGGTAACCGCCGGTCAGCGCCGCGGCCTCGGCCGCCCCGCCGGCCCGCAGCTCCTGCGTACGGGAGGCCGCCAGGGTGGTCAGGACGGCCACGCCCAGCGCCATGCCGATCTGCTGGGTGGTGTTGAACACCCCGGAGGCCAGGCCGGCGTCGTCCGCGCGGGCGGCCGACATACCGAGCGCGGTCAGCGCCGGCAGCGCCAGCCCGCCACCCGCGATCAGCACCATGACCGGCAGCAGGTCGGTGACGTAGTCGGCGTGCACCGGCACCCGTGTGAGCCAGGCCATCGCGGCCAGCAGCAGCACCAGCCCGGCCAGCAGCACGGCGGGCGTGCCGAAGCGGGCGCTCAGCCGCGCCGACACGAACAGCGACACGCCGCCGATCGCCACCGCCGCCGGGAGCATCGCCAGGCCGGTGCCGAGGGCGCCGTACCCGAGGACCTTCTGCATGTAGAGCGCGACGATGATCTGGAAGGCGAACATCGCCGACAGCGCGAGCATCTGCACGACGTTCGCCCCGGCGACGTTGCGGGAACGCAGCACGCGCAGCGGCATCAGCGGCGTGCGCGCGGTGGCCTGACGCAGGAAGAAACCGGCGAGCAGGGCCAGCGAGACCGCGCCGAACGCCAGGGTGTGCGCGGAGAGCCATCCGTGTTCCTCGACCTTGACCACGGTGTAGATGCCCAGCATCAGGCCCGAGGTGACCAGCAGCGCGCCGGCCACGTCGGCGCCCCGCGCGAGGCCGAGGCCGCGGTCGGCGGGCAGGGCGCGCAGCGCCAGTGCGATCGTCGCCAGCCCGATCGGCAGGTTGATGAAGAAGATCCAGTGCCAGCTCAGCGCGTCGGTGAGGACGCCGCCGAGCACCTGCCCGATCGACGCGCCGGCCGCGCCGGTGAAGCTGAAGACCGCGATCGCCCTGGCCCGTTCGCGCGGCTCGGTGAACAGGGTCACCAGGATGCCGAGCACGACGGCCGAGGCCATCGCGCTGCCGACGCCCTGCAGGAAGCGGGCGGCGATCAGCATGCCCTCGCTGCCCGCCGCGCCGGCCAGCAGGGACGCGCCGGTGAACACCGCGTTCCCGGCCAGGAACAACGTCCTGCGGCCCACGAGGTCGCCGAGCCGGCCGGCGAGCAGCAGCAGCCCGCCGAACGCGAGCAGGTACGCGTTGACGACCCAGCTCAGCCCGGCGGGGGAGAACCCCAGGTCGCGCTGGATGGCGGGCATGGCCACGGTGACGATGCTGCCGTCGAGGATGGTCATCAGGGCGGACGTCGACAGCACGGCCAAGGCGGTGTGCCGGGAGGTGAGGGACATGGTCGTCTCCTGTTCAAGGGGTGCAACAAGAGAGACCGTAGCAGATAGTTCTGTTGCAGACGATATGCGACGGAACTATCTAGCTGCGCGCCCTGGCCCGCCGGACCGGCTGCGGGGCCTCGACCGGGGTCTCCAGGTGGCCGGTGACCAGCCGGTTCAGGGCGCGTACCAGCACCTCCCGCTCCTGGTCGGGGATCGAGCCGAGGGCCGCGGTGTGCACGCCGTCCACGATCTCCTGGCTGCGCCGCGCCACCTGCGCGCCCTTCTCGGTCACGGCGATGATCCGGGCCCGCCGGTCGGTGCTCGACGGGCGCCGCTCGGCCAGTCCGGCCTTCTCCAGGGCGTCGACGGTCACCACCATCGTGGTCTTGTCCATGTCGCCGATCTCGGCGAGCTGGATCTGTGTGCGCTCCTCCTCCAGGGCGTGCACGAGCACGCAGTGCATGCGCGCGGTCAGCCCGAGCTCGGCCAGGGCCGCCGCCATCCGGGTGCGCAGGACGTGGCTGGTGTGGTCGAGCAGGAACGACAGGTCGTGCTCGGTGCGGGCGGGCGCCATCGAAGTCATGTCATCGAGGCTACCAAGTCGTCCCGTAGCGGATTATCCGCTGAAGAACGTCCGCCCTGACGGTCTAGCGCAAGTTGATCTCACTATGTATGTTCGGACCGAAGGAAAGTTTCGTCCATGGAGGTATGGTGGGCAAGAAGTTTCACGTTCTGGCATTACCGATCGCCGTGGCCGCCCTGGCCGCAGTGGCGTCCCCCGCCCAGGCGGCGACAGGGTACGACCGCTGCCAGGAAGGCAACTACTGCCTCTTCTCCGGCCTCGACGGCACCGGGGACATCGTCCAGCTCCAGGCGAGCACGGCCAGCCTGGCCGCCCTGGGCATGGGCGATCGCGCCAAGTCCGACTGGAACCGCACCGACACGCTCATCCATCTCTACTCCGAGTCCGACTACGGCGGCTGCTCGGCCGTCACCGGCCCGCGCGGCAAGGGCAACTTCTACAGCACCTTCCGCGACTTCTTCGACTCCGTCCGCTTCGGCGGCCCCAACGGCCCCGCCTGCTCCATCGGCGGCGACGAGCTGACCATCAAGCGCGCCGCGACCGTCGACTCCCACGGCTGACCTTCGAACCCTCCGGCCGGCCCCGCCGATTCGGCGGCGGCCGGCCGTCGCCGTCCCCGGCCATCCGGCCGCCGCGGGTGAGCCGGGCGGTCAGGAGAAGGCGTCGTGGCCGGTCAGGGCGGCGGAGAGTTTCCACAGGCGGGCGGCGGAGTCGGGGTCGAGGGCCCAGGGTTTGACGCCGCCGACCAGCATGTCGTCGCCCGTCGCCGGCTCGGCGAGGTCGCAGTCCTGGCAGTAGGCGCCGCCGTGCGTCTCCAGCAGGGGTGACGTGGCCGCCCAGACCGCCGTAGCCGCGCCCTGTTCCGGGGTCTTGAAGCCGTCGGCCCGGCGTCCGCCGGAGGTGATCCAGCCCTGGGCGACCTGCTCCGCGTGGGGGATGCGGCGCTGCAGCGGGGTGAGGATGCTGCCCGGGTGCACGGCGAAGGCCCGCAGGCCGTCGGCCGCGCCGAGGGCGTCCAGATGGACGGCGAACAGGGCGTTGGCCGTCTTGGACTGCCCGTAGGCCGTCCAGTGGTCGTAGCCGTGGCGGAAGTGGAGGTCGTCCCAGCGGATGTCGGACAGGAAGTGCCCCGAGGAGGAGACCGACACCACCCGGGCCCCGGCGAGCGCCGGGCGCAGCCGGTTGACCAGGGCGAAGTGGCCGAGGTGGTTGATGGCGAGATGCGCCTCCCAGCCGGGGCCGACGGGCCGGTGGGGGTAGGCCATGACGCCCGCGTTGCCGATGACGACGTCGAGGGTGCGGCCGGTCTCCAGGAACAGGTCGGCGAAGGCGCGGACGCTGCCGAGGTCGGCCAGGTCCAGCTCGCGCACCTCCGTGCGGGGGAGGTCGCGCAGCGCGTCCTTCGCCACGTCGGGACGGCGGGCGGGCACGACGACGTGCGCTCCCGCCCGTGCCAGCGCGCGGGTCGCCTCCAGGCCGAGCCCCGAGTAGCCGCCGGTGATCAGGACGTTCCTGCCGGACAGGTCGACGCCGGTCAGGACGTCGTCGGCCGTGCTGTGCGCGCCGAAACCCGAGCGGATTCTGTGGTGTGTACGTGCCATGCCCCCGACCGTAGAATCTAGAGTGCAATCTAGGTCAAGCTATGGGAAGGTGCCATGAGCAGGGACGCGGACCGCCTGTCCATCGGGGACGTCGCGCGGGTCACCGGGCTGGGCGTTCACGCGCTGCGCTTCTTCGAACGCGAGGAGCTGTTCCTGCGCCCGATCCCGCGTACCGCCGGCGGGCAGCGGGCCTACGACCGGGCCGACGTGGAGTGGCTGCTGCTGTGCAACCGGCTGCGCGAGAGCGGCATGCCGATCGCCACCCTGCGGAGGTTCGCCCATCTCGTGCGGTCGGGGCCGGGCAACGAGCCGGAGCGGCTGGCGCTGCTGGAGGAGCACGAACGGGCCGTCCGCGACCGGATAGCCGACCTGACGGCGAGCCTGGAGATCATCCACGGCAAGGTCGTCACCTACCGCCGGCACGTCCAGGACGGCACCGCGGCCGGCGTCTGGTCCCCGTCCCCGTAGTTCGCCGGCCCTAGGATCAAGGTTCCATGAGCCGCCTGCCCACGCTGTCCGCCACCGAGATCGCCGCCGGGCGTCTCCTGCTGCGCAAGGCCCGCGACGCCGACCGTGACGGTCTCGTCGAGCTGATGACCGACCCCGAGGTGCGCGAGCACCTGGGCGGCCCGCGCCCACGCGGCGACGTCGAGCGGTTCCTCGACGCCGCCGGGACCGCCGGAGCGACGGCCGCCCCGGGCGCCTACGTCATCGCGGACCTCGTCACGGACGGGCTCCTCGGGACGCTGTCGCTCGACCGCCGGGCGGCCGGCCGTCCCGGGCACGTGACCGGCGACGGCGAGGAGCTGGAGCTGTCGTACGTGCTGCGGCGCGCCGCGTGGGGGAGCGGGTTCGCGTACGAGGCCGCGTCCGCCGCGCTGAGGGCGGCGGCGGCCGAGCTGCCCGACCAGCCGGTCGTGGTCGTCACCCAGACGGCGAACGGACGCTCCTTGAGGCTGGCCGCCCGCCTGGGCTTCCGGCCCGTCGCCACCTTCGAGGAGTTCGGCGCCGAGCAGACACTCGGCGTCGCCGCCCTGTCCGGGTTCGGGGGCTGACCTCACCGCTGCCGCGCGGCCTCCTCCGGGGCGCGCAGGCGGGCCATGATGCGGTCGAGGGCGGCCAGGTCGCCGGGGTCGAGGGCCAGCAGGGAGCGCGGCGGGCGGGCCAGGATGCGCTCGGCCTCCTCGGCGGCGGCCGTCCCCGCCGGGGTCAGGGCGACGATCTTGCTGCGGCGGTCGTCGGGGGAGACGCTGCGGGTCACGTGGCCGCGCCGCTCCAGGTCGTCGACCATCAGCGTGGTGTACGGCTTGTCGGTGGACAGCTCCGCGGTCAGCTCCCGCATGGTCATCGGCCCGGCCAGCAGGCGGCGCAGCGCCTTGACCCGGAAGAAGCTCATGCCGAGCGTCTCGGCGACCTCCTTGCGGCGGTCCTCCTGCCGCAGGACGAGGTCGTACATGGCCGCCCAGACGCGGGCCACGGCCTCCTGGCCGGAGGTGTCGGTCATGACGCGTCCGCCGTTCTGTCGGGAGCGTGGGCGAGCCGTTCGGCGGTACGGGTGGCGCTGCGGCGGGCCCAGCCGGTCGTGGTCAGGATACCGAGCAGCAGGATGGCCAGCCCGCACCCGGCGACGATCCACCAGCCGACGTGGCTGGCCGAGGGGAACCCGGCGGCGAACGGGCCGGCCACCGCCGAGGTGACCAGCGAGCCGATGACCGCGACGCCGAGCGACTGGCCGATCTGGCGGCTGGTGGAGGCCACCGCCGCGGCCACGCCGGCCTGGGCGCGCGGCATGCCGGACACGGCGGTGTTGGTGATGGGCGCGTTCAGCATGCCGAACCCCACCCCGAACAGCACGTACGCGGCCATGAGCCGCCAGGTCGGCGTGTCCGCCGCCAGCCCGGTCATGATCAGGCCGCTGGCCGTCATGGTGATCCCGGCCACCAGCAGCGGGACGCGGGGCCCGGCGTTCCCGACGATCCGGCCCGACAGCGGCGCGCAGACCACGGTCAGCCCGGCCATGGGCAGCGTGTAGAGGCCGGCGTGCAGGGCGGACAGGCCCAGGACGTCCTGGAGGTAGAGGGTGTTGACGAATAGGAACCCGCCCAGCGCGGCGAAGCCGCACACCGCGATGACGGTGGCCCCCGTGAACGGCGCGCTGCGGAAGAAGCGCAAATCGATGAGCGGGTCGGTGCGGCGCAGCTCGTACGGCGCCAGGAAGGCCAGCGCCAGCGCCGCGACCGCGAAGCAGCCCAGTGTGCGCGGCGCCCCCCAGCCGGCGGCCGGCGCCTCGATGAAGCCGTACGTCAGGCCGGCCAGCAGCACGATCACCAGCGCCTGCCCGACCGGGTCCACCCGGCGCGGACGTGGCGCGCGCGACTCGGGCACGAACAGCGCGCACAGCGCGAACGCGGCCAGCCCGACGGGGATGTTGATCCAGAAGATCGACTTCCAGCCGACCGAGTCCACCAGCATGCCGCCGACCAGCGGGCCGAGCGCCATGCTGACGCCGACCACACCGCCCCACACGCCGATCGCCCGCGCCCGCTCGCGCGGCTCGGTGAAGGTGTTCGTGATGATCGACATGGCGACCGGGTTGAGCATCGACCCGCCGACGGCCTGCAGCGCCCGCGCCGCGATCAGCCAGCCGAGGCCGGGCGCCAGCGAGCACATGAGCGAGCCGAGCGTGAACAGCGCCAGCCCCGTCTGGAACGTGCGCCGGCGGCCGACCCGGTCGCCGGTCGAGCCGGCCAGCATGAGCAGGCTCGCCAGCACCACCGTGTAGGCGTCGATGATCCACTGGAGTCCGGACATGGAGGCGTTCAGGTCGCGCCGGATGGCGGGCAGCGCGATGTTCACGATCGTGTTGTCCAGCCCGACGATGAACAGGCTCATGCAGCAGATGGCCAGCACGAGCAGCCGCCGGCGGGGGCTGAGCGCGGACGTGGACAAGACGGGCGCCCTGCTGGTTATAGGCATATAACGATTATATTCGCATAACTAAACAGATGGCCGCCGCACCCCCCGAAAGGGACGCGGCGGCCCTCGCCCGATCACCGAACGTGCCGCGGACGGGCTAGCCGATGAACATCGCGGCGGCCATCGTCAGCGCGATCACCGCGTACACCGACACCTCCCCGGGCAGCAGGAGGAGTTGACAGTGTGGAGCCGAAGATCAACTGCTCTGCCCGTGCCGTCCGACAGGAGCGCGTACCTGCGGCCGGCGGACTTGGCGGTCGCGGGTTCGGCCGCGTGCGCCTGGGGGTGTGGGAGAGGAAAGAGTCAGGAGTAAGGCAAGGAGCACCTATGCCGTCTGAGGCCGCCAGCGCAGGACCAGCCAGCCGAACGGGATCGCGCTCATCGCCCCGGCGAACAGTCGAAGTGGCGGCGACATCAGGTCGCCGAACAGCAGGTCCGGTCCGAGACCGAGCGGCGGCAGCGTGGTCAGGAAGGCCATCGTCAGATACCCCGCGACGATGCCGACCACGACGGGCCGTGGGGCCCGCCGGTCGCTCCGGACCCCGTCCGGCGACCGGCGCCGGGGCAGCACGCGCAGGGCCGGCCAGGCCAGCGGCGCGCGATCATCAGCAGGTAGGCGACGGTCCATCCCCACGGGGTCTGATTGCCGGGGTCCTCGGTGGCCGAGATGACGACTCTCAGCCCGAGCACACCGGCTACGGCCAAGGCGCCGGTGACGATGAACCCGCCGGTGCGCAGATAGCTCTGATCGCGCAGGCGCGGGAAGAGCAGGTTGGTGATCGCGACGGGCGGGAGCACGCTGAGCACGACGTGGACGCCGATCTGTGACTCCCAATAGGTCCAGTTGATGCCGAGGGCGCGCAGGCCCCAGTCGGCGGCGCCGTACATGTGCGGATGGTCAGGACCTGTAGGCCGAGTCCGTCATCGGCTACCTGATGGGCCAGGCCGAGCACCACCAGGCTGGTCCATCCGCCGCCGGCCCGCGCGACCGCCTCGCGGATGAGCAGGAGGCCGGCGCCGTACATCACCAGCAACAGCGGCAGGAGCAGCCAGATGAACGGGACGGCGACCGCTGAGAACGTCAGCTGCGCGCAGAGCGTCGTCAGCAGCGCCAAGGTCCACGCGGCACGCTCCCGGCCGCGGCCGGGAGCGGCCCGGTCGGATGTCCGTGCGCATCGCTTGCTCTGCCCGTACGCGCTGATCACCGATCACGGGCGTCGGCCAGTGCCTGAATGTCGATCTTGGTCATGGCGTGCAGGGCGGTGAGGACGCGTTCGGCGGCCTCCGGTTCGGCGCCTTGGAGGAGCTCCCGCAGGGCCGTGGGCATGACCTGCCAGGTCACCCCGAAACGATCGACCAGGGAGCCACCCGGCCCCTCTTCGCCGCCATCGGTGAGGCCCGCCCAGAGGGTGTCCACCTCCTCCTGGCCGTCGCACTCCACGTACATCGACAAGGCCCTGGTGAAGGGATACCGGGACCCACCGTTGTGAGCGATGTAACGCTGACCGGCCATGTGGAAGACGACGGTCATGACGCGACCGTCCGCGGTGCGCTCGATGTCGATGATCCCGGAATCGGCGAACAGTGCGGTGTAGGAGGTGGCCGCGGCTTCGGCTTGGCCGTCGAACCACAGGAAGGTGCTGACGCGCATGGTGCTCTCCTTCAGTGCTTGCTGGACCGGTGGGGTGCCGGATCGGCGTAGTCGTCGAGCACGACGGTGTCGGCCACCGACTCCAGCCCTCGGCTGACCAGGCGTTTGGGCAGGTAGCGCACGAGTCGTACGGACTGGTTCCGCAGCCACATCTGTGCCCGCGTGTCCGGCATCAGGCCACCGTCGCCGGCGGTCCGGGCGAAGTGCTGGGCCCGGTCGACGAACTCGCGCATGCCCCTCTCGTACGCGGCATAGGCCACCCGCTGGTCGCCCCCGGCCTTGAACAGTTCACCGGCGAGCACGTAGGCGCCGACCAGGGCGAGGCTGGTGCCGATCCCGGACATGGGAGAGGCGCAGAAGGCGGAGTCCCCCACCAGCACGGTCCGGCGGGTCGACCAGGTGCGGACCTGCACCTGCTCGACCCGGTCGAAGTAGAAGTCGGACGCGTCCCAGATCTGCGGCAGGAAGGCGGGGACCTCCCATCCCGCGTGCTCGAAGGTGCGCGCGACGACTTGCTTCTGCGCGGCGACGTCTCGCCGGTCGAACTCGAGCCCGGGGGCACGGAAGAAGAACCCCGCGAGGGCCCTGCCCGGCTCGGTCAGCGGACGCAGGCCCGCTGTTCTGCCAGCACGGCCGTCACCACCGGGCATGGTGTACATGAGTTGCCAGCCGTCCAGATCCACCTCGGACGTGACGGAGAAGAGCGCGATGAAGGAGCCGAGATCGCGGACGTAACGGTCGTCGGGGCCGAACGTCAGCCGGCGCACGCTGGAACGGACGCCGTCCGCGCCGACGAGCAGGTCGAACCGCCTGGAGGCCCCCTTCTCGAATGCCGCGGTGATGCCGTCCTCGTCCTGCAGCACGTCGGTGATCGCGTCGTCGAAGACGTACTCGACGTTGTCGCGGATCGTGTCGTGGAGGATCCGGGCCAGGTCGGTGCGCAGGAGCGCCCACTCGGCGACCGGCCCGCCGGACGGCCCGAACACGTCGGTGCCCAGGCTCGCCACCCGCTTGCCGCTTTCGTCGATGAAGGCCATGCCGCGGGCTCCGATGCGAGCGTGGCGGATCTGCGGAACGAGGCCCATGCGTTCGATCACCTGCCGCGCGGTGCCCCGGATGTCGATGGCGTGACCGCCCGTGCGAGGCGCCGGCGCGCGCTCCACCACCGTCGGCCGGAATCCGTACCGGCGCAGCCAGTACGCCAGAGCCGCGCCGGCGATGCCGCCCCCTGACACGAGGATGTCCCTGTTCTTCATTCGTCCTTCCCCCACGTTCGTGACTACGGCGTATCTTCGCGTTGTGCGTACACCGTATGGGTACGGCGAGGGCGTGGAAACACGTTTGCGAGCAGAAGTGAACTAGTGCAAGCGACAAAGTGAACTAGTACGCTAGGCCTGTCATGTCCCCGTCGGACCGGAGGATCACGTGCCATCGACGCAGCGCCCGGAGCCGCCCTACCGGGCGATCGTCGCGGAGATCCGCTCCTGGATCGACGGCGGCGATCTCCGCCCCGGCGACCGAGTGCCGTCCATCCGGGCCATCGCGCAGCGGTGGGGCGTCGCGATCGCCACCGCGACCAAGGTGACGGCCGCTCTGCGCGAGGAGGGCCTCGTCGAGACGAAGGGCGGTTCGGGCACAGTGGTCAGCCCCCAGGCCGGCCGGCGGACCGCTCGCCCGCAGCACCGCGACGCCACGGCCGCGCGACAGGCCGAATCGGCCGACCAGGAGATGCTCCGGACGCGCATCCTCCGCGCCGCCGTCGACCTCGCCGACACCGAGGGGCTGCACGCGCTGTCGATGCGCCGGCTCGCGGCCAAGCTGGAGCTCGGGCCGATGTCCCTGTACCGGTATGTCACCGGGAAGGAGGAACTGCTGGTCGAGATGGCCGACATCGTGTTCGGCGACCTCGATCTGCCCGAGCGCGGACCGCAGGGGTGGCGCGCCAAGCTCGAACTGGTCGCCCGTCAGCAATGGCGGCTCTGCCGGCGGCACGTGTGGCTGCCCCAGGTCGTCTCGTTCACCCGGCCCGTTCTGGCCCCCAACATGATGGCCCACACCGAGTGGACCCTGCGGGCGCTCGAGGAGCTCCATCTCCCCATGGACATCCGGTTCCAGGAGACGCTCACCCTGCACGCGCTCGTCGTCACCGTCGGGCTGTCCAAGGCAGCCGAGGCCGAGGCCGAGCGGAACACGGGCATGACCTTGCAGCGCTGGTCGGAAGCCGAGCACTCGCGCCGGCAGGAGCTATTCGCCGACGGAAGATTCCCCCTCCTGGCAACGATCTCGGGCGATGCGGCGCCCGATCTGGACGTCTTGTTCGAGTACGCCCTGGCCCGCCATCTGGACGGATTCGCGGTCCTGGTCGGCGACCAGGGCTCCTAGGCACGAGCCCATCTGTGAACGTGTTCAGCCGCCGAGGCGATCGGCGGCGCAAGGTCGGCATGCGCGCTGCCATCCGATCGATCCAGGAGGCGAACTTCTCGGACACCGGGCGTGTCTGGAAGCAGCGAAGATGACAGTGAGACCCGCTCCCGACCTGGGCACTGTCGCTTCGATGGACGTCGACGCATCGCCGCTCACGTCATCGAAGTTGACAGTATCCGGCCGAAGATCGCTCACCTCGGCCTGCACAGGGAGCATACGACGGTCGTTGTCTCGGGCTGGTCATGCCGGAGCACCGCGGCGTCAGCGGGTCGGCTGGCGACCTCGGCACCCTGGGGCCGGTTCGAGGTGATCAGCGAGGCGGCGGAGAGTGACCGCGAACCGCCCGCGGAGGCGTAGAAGAACACGCCGGCGCGAGCACGGCGGGATCATCTGCCGGTGTGCGGCCTCGGCTCGCCGCTCAGCCAAGTCCGCGCGGACGAGTTCTTCCTGCAAGTGATGCACGAAAGGCCCTCAGGGTTCTTCGGGGAATGCGTGGTAGAAGATGAAGATCGGGCGGGTATCCGGCGGAGGCTCACTCGACTCGACGCGCGCCTGGGTCAGTTCGCGCCACGGCTTCAACACGGCATTGAGCTGGTCGGCGAGCTGCGTGAGCTCATCCTTGGTGAGCCGTAAGTGGCGGCTGCTTCCGAAGGACGCGTGGCGCCAGTCCTCGGGAAGCGTCATATGAGTGCGTTCGAAGTCACGCAGCCGCTCGAACTGGTCGATCACCCACTGTGAAGTCCACGCCTGCAGCGCGGCTCTGGCCTCCGGGGCTTCGAAGTCCCTCACCAAGGCCCACCCGCTCAATGCTGCCCGCACCCAGCGTTCCCGGCTGTCCCGGGCGAGCTCCGGCACGTCCTCGATCAACCCATGTGGCTGCATTTGCCGCAGGTGATAGCTCACCTGGCCGGGGTCGGCCTCCATCCGCCTGGCGAGCTCGCTCACCGTGACCGGGCCGATCCGGAACAGGAGGCTGAAGAGCTTCATCCGGAACCGGCTGGTCATGACCTTGAGCACGTCCATGTCGTCGATCTGCCGCATGGCCACGACGGTAAGTCCAGCAGCTGAAGATGCTCAAGACATCTACTGGATCTTGAAACCGTGGTGGTGGCGGTGCGGAGCTGAAGATCAACTGTCAGTCCCGTACTCGCTGCAGGGATGCCCGGACGGCTGCGCTGGTTGCCAGGGCCGCATGCCTTCGCCGGCCAGGAGCAGCGCCGCCTCGGGCAGGTCGAGGTCTTCGGCGGTTTCGGCTGAGTGCAGGTGGTGGGGGCGCGTGTCATATTGAGGTCTCGCTATCAGGTCAACTGTCAGGAACCGCGCCGAACTCTCAGGTTGGAGGACGCCAGACACAAGCGGTGGTGTCCTTGGGGGTGTCTTGACGTATCAAATGAATGCTTTTTTAATTCGATTGAGGGCGTGATTCGCCTCAGATCGACTCCGACCGGTTCATCGACGTCAGGGATGGAGCTGCGAGATGACCGTGGACGACCGTTTCGGCCCGGAGCTGGAAGAGACGCGCAGGGCCCGGCTGCGCGGCACCGTCAGCGAGATCGTCACCGATCCGGTCTCGGACTGGGCCACCGACTTCTCCCACGTCGACCCCCAGTGGGCCGCCGACCCGTACCCGATCCAGGACGACCTGCGGCAACGTTGCCCGATCGCGCACACCGACCGGTTCGGCGGGGTCTGGCTGCCCACCCGCTACGAGGACGTCGCGGCCGTCGCCTACGACACCGAGCGGTTCTCCTCGCGGGCGGTCGTCGTCGGCAACGTCAAGCCGCCCAGGGAGCTCGCGCCGGTGGGCGGGGTGCCGCCGATCTCGTCCGACCCGCCCTTCCACCACGACGCCCGCAAGCTGCTGCTGCCCGCCTTCACCAAGACGGCCGTCGCCAGGCGGGAGGAGTCGACGCGGGCGCTGTGCCACGAGCTGATCGACGGCCTGGAGGGGCGCGAGGTCGTGGACGCGGCCCGCGAGTACGCCCAGTACATCCCGATGCGGGTGATCGCCGACATGCTGGGCTTCCCACCCGAGGACGCCGACCGGTTCAGGCGGTTCGTGGAGAACGCCCTGGAGAGCGTGAACGAACCGACCGAAGTGCGGCTGGAACGCTTCGCCGAACTGTCGGCCTATCTGGTGGAGCAGATCCACGACCACCTGGCCGACCCGCGTGACGACCTCACCTCGTACCTGCTCGACGCCGAGCTCAACGGCGCGAAGCTGGACCCCGTCCACGTCGTCGGGACGATCGCCCTGCTGCTGATCGCGGGCATCGACACCACCTGGAGCGCCATCGGCGCCTCCCTGTGGCACCTGGCCAAAACCCCCACAGACCGCGA
>NZ_JBFAOV010000061.1:0-32808 GCF_040675375.1 Nonomuraea sp. NPDC049607 | reverse complement strand
CCGGGCCGGTGGGGGCCGGGCCGGTGGGGGCCGGGCCGGTGGGGGCCGGGCCGGTGGGGGCCGGGCCGGTGGGGGCCGGGCCGGTGGGGGCCGGGAAGGCCGCTCGGACCGTCCAGCCGTCGGCGGCCGGGCCGGCGGTGAGCGTGCCGCCGCAGGACGCCACGGTGGTGGCCAGCCCTGACAGGCCGTGGCCGGTGCCGAGGTCGCCGTGCCTCCCCTCGCCTCCGGTGTCGCTCACCTCGACGGTCAGGCGGCCGGGTCCGGCCAGGACGGCGATCTCCAGCCGGGCGCCGGTCGCGTACCGGGCGGCGTTGGTGAGCGCCTCGCGCACCACCCGGTAGGCGGCCGCCGCGATCTCGGGGGACGCGGCGGCGGCCGTCCTGCGGTAGCGCACTCCGCCGGGCACGGCCCAGTCCTCGACCAGGGTGTCGATCGCCGCCAGGCCGGGGACGGCGGCCCGCGCACCGGCCAGTTCCGCGCGGGCCAGGCCGGCGGCCTCCCCGGCGTGGCGCAGCGCGGACTCCCGCAGCGCCGGATCGGCCACGTGCAGCGCGGACGCCGCCGCCACCGCGATGCCGGTGAGCCGGTGCGCGGCGGTGTCGTGCAGCTCGGCCGCCATCCTGAGGCGTACGGCGTCCGCCACCGCCTCGCCGGCCCGCGCCCGCGCCGCCCGGTGCGCGGCCAGCGCCTCCCGCCGGGTCCGGCGCCGCCGGTGCGCCCGCCCGAACGCCCAGACGACCGCGCCCACCCCGCCCGCCGACAACGCCACGCCCGCCGACGCCTCCGGCGGCCATCCGCGGACCGCCGCGACGACCGTCGCCGCCGCCACCAGGCCCGCCGCGACCGCGACCGTGATCCCGGCCGTGCTCCGGACGGCGGCGCCGTACAGAAGGGCGACGCCGAGGAGCACGCACCACAGCAGAACGGAGGTCACGGCGTCAGGCTAGCTTCCGCGGATCGGCAGCGCCCCCTCCGCTTCGACCACATCGGGCAGATCCTGGCCGACAGGAGGATGAGCCACCCCTCGCTGGACGGGTCGGCGTTCCGCAGGGACCTGGCGCGGATCATCGACCAGGGTCAGCGGCGCACCTTGTAGCGCAGGTGCAGCACGCCCTCGCCCTGGACGACGACGTGCGGGCCGGCCAGCAGGTGCCGCCCGTCGACGCGGCCGAAGTAGCGCTTGCCCGACCCGAACACCACCGGCACCACGTCCATCGCCACCTCGTCCACCAGGCCGGCCGCGAGGATCTGGCCGCCGACGTCGCCGGCGTTCACGCTGACGACCCGGTCGCCGGCGAGCTCCTGGGCCTTGGCGACCGCGGCCGTCACGTCGCCGGCGAAGTGGTACGACGCCTCGGGGTGCCAGCCCTCGGGCTTGGGCCGGTGGGACACCACGACCACGTGGTCACCCGCGGGCGGCCGTCCTTCCCAGCCGTTCACCAGGTCGAACAGGGTGCGGCCCATGACGATCACGCCGATCGAGGCCCAGATCGGCCCGACGTACTCCGCCGACGCCTTGGACATCCGGAAGCGGCCGCCGGTGCCGGAGTGGTCGTAGTCCTGGTCGTCGTCCGGGGTGATCGGGGTGTCGCCGTTCCAGTACCAGTCGTGGAGGGGCCCGACGGCGTCGTGGTCGTCGGCGATGAAGCCGTCCACCGACATCACGTTGTGCATGATCACTGTGCCCACGGGGTCTCCTCGGTGCTCGTCGCGCGTTCGCCTCCGATCCTGTCGCCCCCGGGGGCGGCCGGGCTTGGAGAAAATCAATCGGCGGGCATCGGGCCGTTGTCCGGCGGGAACCCCGGCTCGGCGGGGAACCGGCGGCGCAGCGCCAGGTACTCCGTCGGGGTGTGTCCGGTGAAGTCCTTGAACTCCCTGCCGAAGTGGGCCTGGTCGAAGTAGCCCGCCGCGTGGGCGAGCCCCGGCCAGTCCACCGGACGCGGCGCGTCCACGGACAGGATCAGCCGGGCGAATCGGTAGATCCGCGCCACCCGCTTCGGGGTGACGCCGACATGGGACCTGAACTGCGCGGCCAGGTGGTTGCCGCTCACCCCGGCGGCGTCGGCCAGCGCGCCGACCGGGACGACGCCGTGCGAGGTCTCCAGCCGGTCGCCCGCGTGCCGGACGAGGTCGAGGTTGCGCGACCCCGCCCCGGCGAACCGCGACCGCAGCTCCTCCTCCACCACCCGCAGGATCTCGGCCGCCGGGACGACGTCGCCCGCCCGCTCGCGGATCCGGTCCACGAACCGCTGCCAGACGGCGTCCACCGGCACCCAGCGGTCGCGCAGCTCGGACGCCGGCACCCCGACGAACGGCGACAGCCCCCAGGGCTTGAAGTGCACCCCGACGAGCCGCACCCGCGCGGGGTACTCGTACTGGAACCGCCTGGTCCACATCCCCATGAACCATCCGTCGGCGAGCACCGCCGGCGGCACGGAAGGGTCGGAGTCCCACAGGCCCGTGGGGCCGCCCAGGTTGATGAACAGGTGTCCCGACGGCATCGGCGGGACACTCATCCGGCGGTGCCGCGGCACTCCGGTCAGGCAGTAGATGTCGTCGATGAACCGGTCGAGCGGCGGCGCGGGCACCCGTCCGACGTACTCCATGGGTCCAGTGTGGCGGACGGGGTTCCGGGCCGCGTGCCTCGCCCTGTCTTGGCAGCCTGAGCGGCGCGTTTACAGTAAGGGGTTGTGCTTTACGGCAGATCTGCGGAAATCAGCGCCCTTGACCAGGTGATCGCGCGGGCCGGCGAGGGCTCCGGCGGCGCGGTGGTGTTGCGCGGGGAGGCGGGGGCGGGCAAGACGGCCCTGCTCGACGCGGCGGCCGCGCGCGGCGGCGCGATGCGGGTGTTGCGGATCACCGGTGTGGAGTCCGAGTCCGACCTGGCGTTCGCCTCGCTGCACCAGCTTCTGTGGCCGGTGACCGGCTCGCTCGACGCGTTGCCCGAGCCGCAGCGGGTGGCCGTCCGCGCGGCCCTGGGGCTGGCCGCCGGAGGGGACGGTGACCGGTTCCTGCTGGCGGCCGGCGTGCTCTCGCTGCTGGTCGAGGCGGCCGCGCCGGATGGGCTGGTCTGCGTGGTGGACGACTTCCAGTGGGTCGACCGGGCCTCGGCCGACGCGCTGCTGTTCGCCGCCAGGCGGCTGGCCACCGAACGGATCGCGCTGCTGCTCGCCGTGCGCGGGGACGCGCCGGTCAAGGGCGTGCCGCTGACGGTGGAGGTGCGCGGGCTGGCCGAGGCCGCCGCGGACGAGCTGCTGGAGTCCCGCCATGGCGTGCTGCCCGTCCGGGTGCGGCGCGAGCTCGTCACGCTGACCGGCGCCAACCCGCTGGCCCTGGGCGAGATCGCCGCCCGCCTGACGCCCGCGCAGCTCGCCGGACGCGAACCGCTGCCCGACCCGCTGCCCGGCGGCGCCCGGCTGTTCGGCGACCGGGTGGCCGCGTTGTCGGCCCCCGCCCGGCTGACCGCCCTGGTCGCCGCCGTCGAGGGCGACCTCGACGTGGTCCTGCGCGCCGCCGACCGGCTGCTCGCCGAGCGCGCGGCGCCGGTTCCCGGGGAGGCCGGGGCTGGGCGGGCGGCGTTGGCCGAGTTGGAGGAGGGGGAGCTGGCGGAGGTGTCGGGCACGAGTGTGCGCTTCCGCCATCCGCTGATCCGGTCCGCGGTGCACGAGGCGGCCGCCCCGGCCGAGGTGCGCCGGGTGCACGCCGTCCTGGCGGAGCTGACCGCCGACGACCGCCGCGCCTGGCACCTGGCCGGGGCCGCCCTGGGCCAGGACGAGGAGGTCGCGGCCGCGCTGGTGGCCGCCGCCGGGCGGGCGCGCGACCGCGGCGGGTACGGCGCCGCCGCCACCGCCCTGGCCAGAGCCGCCGAGCTGACCCCGGAGCCGGACGCCCGTGCCGTCCGCCTGAAGGACGCCGCGGTCGCGGCCTGGCTCGGCGGCCGTCCTGGCCAGGCGCAGTCGCTGCTGGCCGAGGCGCGCGAACGGGCCGCCGGGAACGCCGCCGTCACCATGGAGATCGCCCAGCTCCGCGGCCGGTTCGAGCTGAACTCGGGCAACGCCGCCGAGGCCGTGCGCATCCTGGCGGCGGGCGAGAGCCTGGACATGCTGGCCGACGCCTCCGAGGCGGCCGCGTACGTCGGCGACACCCCGATGATCGTCGAGCTCGGCCGGCGGGCGGCGGCGCACCCCGAGGGTTTCCTGCGGGACGCGGTGGCCGGGATCGGCCTCACCCTCGACGGCGACGCCACCGGCCCCGGCCTGCTGCGGCGGGCGCTGGCGCGGGCCGGCGAGCTGGAGGACGCGGCCGCACACCTGTGGGCGGCGGCCGCGGCCAGCCAGCTCGGCGAGACGGACCTGGCCGCCGAGCTGACCGGCCGGGCCGGGCAGGTGGCCAGGGTGTCGGGCATGGCGGGGCAGTTGCCGGTCGTGCTGGAGTTCGTGGCGACCGCCGAACGCCTGGCCGGACGGCTGGCGCGCAGCCAGGCCCTCTCGGAGGAGGGTCTGGAGCTGGCCCGCGAGGCCGGCTACGAGAACACGGTGGCCGCGCACCTGGCCAACCTGGCGGTGGTGGCGGCGCTGCGCGGCGAGGAGGAGGCCTGCGAGCGGCAGGCCCGCGAGGCGCTGGCCATCGCCGTCCCGCATCGGGTGGGGCTGCGGGTGGGGGTGGCGGCGTACGCGCCGGCGCTGCTCGACCTGTGCCTGGGCCGGCACGCGGCGGCGCGCGACCGGTTCGCGGCCATCGCCGCGGCCGGACCGGGCGCCGGGCATCCGGCCGTGGTCTGGCGGACGACCCCCGACCGGGTCGAGGCCGCCGTCGGGGCGGGTGACGAGGCGGCCGCGCGGGCGGCGCTGGAGGCGTACGAGCGGTGGTCGCGGCACGCGGCGACGCCGGAGTCGCGGGCCTTGCTGGCGCGCTGCCGGGGTCTGGCCGACGGCCGCGAGGACGCCTTCGAGGAGGCGCTGCGCCTGCACACCAACCCCTTCGAGGCGGCCAGGACGGCCCTGCTGCTGGGCGAGCGGCTGCGCCGGGGGCAGCGTCCCGGCGAGGCGCGGGCGCATCTGCGGATGGCGTGGGAGACGTTCGAGCGGGCGGGCGCGCGGCCGTGGGCGCGGCGCGCGCAGGAGGAGCTGCGGGCGGCGGGCGAGAGCGGGCAGGCGCCGCCGGTGGCCGTGCTCGACGCGCTGACCCCGCAGGAGTTGCGCATCGCGGGCCTGGTCGCCGACGGGTTGTCCAGCAAGCAGATCGCCGCCCAGCTCTTCCTGAGCCCGCGTACGGTCGAGTATCACCTGTACAAGATCTATCCGAAGCTGGGCATCGGCTCCCGTACTGATCTGGCGCGACTGGTAGTTCTACAGAAGGCGCCGGTAACCGGCGACGGCAGGATCTGAGTCATGCAAAACGTGAACATCTGGAGCGAAGAGTTCGGCGCCGAGAACGACGAGCCGATTCTGCTGATCATGGGTTCGATGTCGCAGGGCGTCCTGTGGCCGGACGAGTTCGTCGGCCGCCTGACCGCCGGCGGCCGCCGGGTCATCCGGTACGACCACCGCGACACCGGCATGTCGGACACCGTCGACTTCGAGGCCAATCCGTACACGTGGGAGGCCATCAAGGACGACGTCTACCGGGTGATGGACGCGCACGGCCTGGACAGCGCGCACCTGGTCGGTCATTCGGCCGGTGGGCTGCTGGCGCAGTTCGTGGCGGTGGAGCGGCCGGAGCGGGTGCGTTCGCTGACGGTGATCGGGTCCTCGCCGCTGGGCGGCGGCGAGGGCCAGGTGATCATGCGGGCGCTGCTCGGGCAGCCGCAGCCGGAGGGGAGCCTGCCGGAGCCGGCGCCGGAGTTCGTGGCCTTCTACCAGGCGCTGATCGCGTCCCCGCCGCCGGCGGACCGGCGGGCGGCGATCGACGGCATGATCGCCGAGCAGCGGCTGCTGCACGGCACCGGGCTGCCGTTCGACGAGGACGCGGCGCGCCGGTCGCAGGAGCGGATCTACGACCGGGCCCGGGACCTGTCGGCGACGGTCAACCATCGGCTGGCGGCGGGCGCCAAGCCCGATTTCGAGCCGGTGGGCGTGCTGGACCAGGTCAAGGCGCCGACGCTGGTGATCGAGGGCAGCCACGAGCCGGCCAAGCCGGGCCATGGCGCGCTGATCGCCGAGCAGGTGCCGGGGGCGCGGTTGATGATCGTGGCGGGCATGGGGCACACGCTGCCGCCGGAGGTGCACGAGGAGCTGGCCGCCGCCGTCCTCGCGCACACGGCCGGGTGAGCGCGCGCCGCGGAATACCGGTTGGCCGGGTTCTCCCTCATGTCCCAAGATGGAGGTCATGATCAGCATTCCGCCGCGTACGGCCACCGACGCCTACTTCGCCAGGTGGGACGGGTCGAGGCGTCTCGACCTCGCCTTCGACCTCGACCTCGGGGAGCTGCTGGAAGGCCACCACGTGGTCGCCCGCGGGCTGGAGCTGTCGGACGGCGGCGGGATGCTGCACTACGAGTTCGTCCCGGGGCTGCGGGAGGACGAGACGGACAGCAAGGGGCCGTTCTTCTGGTACTGGATGTTGTCCACCGAGGACGACCTCGGCACCGACTACAGCGGCGACAACAACGGCGCCTACGACTCGGAGGGCAGGCGGGCCGCGCACGGAAGCCGACACCTGGGCGGGGTGGTCCCGCCCTCGGCCCGCCGGCTGCGCGTGACCTTCAGACCGGCCGAGGGCTGGACGCCGCCGGGACCGTGGTGCCGCGAGCTGGACATCACGCTCCCGGACGGCCCGGTCACGCAGACGTGGACCGGCCCGCGCCGGGACGCCGGCTGACGACCGACCCCATCGACCCCATCGACCCCATCGGCCCCGTCGGCCCCGTCGACCTGCGGACGCCGGAGGAACCGGGCGGTCAGCCCGGGGTCACCGGGGCGGCGTCGCCCCTCAGGACGCGGCGGGCCAGCGTCACGTAGAAGTCCGTCCCGGTCCGCAGGACGGCGTCGTTGAAGTCGTACTGAATGCTGTGCAGCGGGTCGCCGCCCCGGCCGGGTTCGGTGCCGTTGCCGAGGAAGGCGAAGCAGGCCGGCACGGCCTCGGCGAAGACGCCGAAGTCCTCGCTGGGCATGACGGGCGCGCAGTCCGGGTCGACGCGTTCCTCGCCGGCGACCGCGACGGCCGCCCCGACCGCCTCGGCGACGCAGGCGGGGTCGTTGACGGTGGTGGCGAACTCGCGGGTGTAGGTGACGGCGCACGTCGCGCCGTGGGCCGCGCCGATGCCTTCGCAGAGCCGGCGGATCCGGTCCTCGATGAGCTCGCCGACGGCGGGGTCGAAGCTGCGCGTGTCGCCCGTGATGACGACCTCGCCGGGGATGGCGTTGCGCACGCCGTCCGTGCTGAAGTCGGTGCAGGAGACGACGGCGGGCAGCGCGGGGTCGACGTTGCGGGCGACGACGGTCTGCAGGGCCAGGACGATCTCGGCGCCCACGACGATGGGGTCGACGACCATGTGCGGACGGGCGGCGTGGCCGCCGCGTCCCCGGATACGGATCTCGAAGTTGTCCTCCCCGGCCATGATGGCCCCGGCGCGGGTCAGGAGGTGGCCCGCGGGGACGCCGGGCAGGTTGTGCAGGCCGTACATGGCCTGGACGGGGAGGCGTACGAGCAGGTCGTCGTCGAGCATGGCCCGCGCGCCGCGGCCGGGCTCCTCCGCGGGCTGGAAGACGAACCGTACGGTCCCGTCGAAGCCGCCCTCGGCGGCGAGGACGGCGGCGGCGCCGAGGAGCATCGCCATGTGCCCGTCGTGGCCGCAGGCGTGCATGAAGCCGGGGTTGCGGGAGGCGTGGGCGCGGGTGCCCGGCTCGTCGAGCGGCAGGCAGTCCATGTCGGCCCGCAGCCCGATGGCGCGGTCGCCGCCAGCCCTGGACAGGGAGGCCACGACGCCGGTGCCGCCGACGCCCCGGACGACGTCGAGGCCCGCCGCCTCCAGCGTCCCGGCGACGTAGGCGCTCGTCGCGTGCTCCGCGAAGGCCGGTTCGGGGCACTGGTGCAGGTCGTGCCGCCAGGCGCGCAGGCGGGTGTCGAGGTCGGTCACGCGCGGTCCTTCCGGGCCGGTGGGCGGAGGACGGGGCCGCGGAGTCGCGCCGTGCCTCCACGACGACGGGACCGCCACCATGATGGCCGCCTCCGTACGCCCGATCAAGGTCGAGGCGCGGACGGGGAGGCCCACAGGTAGTGGTCGAGCCAGTCCAGGACCTTGGAGACGAGGCTGATCCGGTTGGACCGGTTGCGGATGTCGTGGCCCTCGTCCTCGAAGATCAGCAGGTCGCTCGGCACCCCGCGGGCGCGGGCCGCCTCGAACGCCTGCCGGGCCTCGTGGACCGGCACGTTGGTGTCCTGCGCCCCGTGCACGACCAGGAGGGGGGCGGTCAGCCGGTCGAAGGCGCGCAGCGGGGACAGGGCGCGCAGCAGGTCCCGGTCGGTCTCCGGGTGCCCGTACTCCGACACCGCGGCGGCGGCGATCCACGGTTCCGTACGGGCGTAGAAGGTCTCGAAGTCGGCGATGCCGCTCATGTCCACACCCGCGCGGAAGAGCCGGGGATGGGTGACGAGGGCGGCCAGGGTCAGGTAGCCGCCGTACGACCAGCCCATGCAGGCCAGCCTGGACGGGTCGGCCGCGCCCGTCCGCACCAGCGCCGCGGCGCAGTCGGCGACGTCCTCGACGGCGCGGAAGCGCAGCGCCAGGTCGTCGGCCTGGCGGAAGGCCCGCCCGTACCCGCCCGAACCGCGTACGTTGGGCGCCAGCACGCCGATCCCGGCCGCCAGGAGGTTCTGGTAGAGCGGGTTGAAGGTGGGACGTTCCTGGTCCTCCGGCCCTCCGTGCAGCGACACGACGAACGGCGCGGGCCCCTGCGCGTGCGCGGGACGGTAGAGCCAGGCGGCCAGCTCCAGCCCGTCGCGGGCCGGGAAGCGCAGCAGCTCGGCGCCGGTCGCCTCGTGAAGCCGGCCGGCCCCGGCGGCGTACCGGTACGTCCCGGCGGACAGGTCGCACAGCAGAACGTGCGAGGGCTCCTCGGGGCTCTCGGCGGCGAGCACCGCCGTGCCGCCGTCCCAGGCGACGCGGACCGAGGTGACCACGTCGGCGGGCGGCGGCGGGAGCGGCCGGACGTGCGCGGCGGGCAGCTCGACGACGTCCAGCGCCGAGCGGCCGTGCTCGTTCCACACCAGGACGGCGCGGCGGCCGTCGGCGCTGAGCGCGAATTGGTCCAGCTCGGCGTCCGGCCGCTCGGCCAGCACGACGGGGTAGGCGTTGCGCCGCACCGCCAGCAGCGCGGCCCGGTCGCGGCCGGCGTCCGACACCAGGTAGGCGATCTCGCCGTCGGGCGACAGGGCCCCCTGGTCGGTCGAGCCGCGCAGGCCGGGCAGCAGGTCGCGCTCGCCGCCCGGCGGATGGCCGGGCAGGGCGTCGGCGGCGTGCATCCGGCGCAGTCCGCGCGGCCCGCGCCGCAGCAGCATGCGCGCGTGGTCGCGGCTGACGGCGGCCGGCCACAGCAGCTCGCCCACGGCGATGACCTGGCGCGCGCCGGTGGCGGCGTCGGCCAGCTCGGCCCGGGTCAGGCCGGTGGCGGACGTCTCGGCCAGCAGGACCGACTCGCCCCGGCCGGTCCACCGGACGAGCGCGGCGGACCCGTGCGGGAGGGCGAGCGGCCGCAGCTCGCCGCCGTGCGGCCGCACGGTCCACACCTGCGTGTGCTCGCCGCCGCCGGGGGCCAGCAGGACGGCCAGCCGCTCGCCCGTCGGCCCCCAGCTCACGTCCACGACCGGCTGGGGGCCGGTGTCGATCTCCCAGGCGTCCAGGCCCTTGCCGAGCGGCTGGACCCACAGCCGGGGTGTGCCGTCCCGGTCGCTGACGAAGGCCACGGCGCTGTTGTCCGGCGCCAGGGTCGGCCGTCGGCAGCTCCAGGCGTCCAGCGCGGCGGGTGACGGCAGGTGCGACAGGCCGCCGAGGATGTCCGGCATCACACGTGGTGGGCCTGGAGCCACAGTTCGAGCAGGCCGAGCTGCCAGAGCGTGCTGACGCCCGTCGTCGCCCTGTCGGCCTCGGGGTCGGCCAGCAGCCGCCGGACGAACTCCGGCCGGAACAGGCCGCGCGAGCGGGCGGCCTGACTGGTGAGCGCGTCCCGGACGAGCTCCAGGAGGTCCCCTTCGACGTGCCGGACGGCGGGCACCGGGAAGTAGCCCTTGGGCCGGTCGATGATCTGCGCGGGCAGCAGCCGGCGGGCGGCGTCCTTGAGCACGCCCTTGCCGCCGTGGGCCAGCTTGAGCCCGTCGGGGCAGGCGGCGGCCAGCTCGACCAGCTCGTGGTCGAGGAACGGCGTGCGGGCCTCCAGTCCGTGGGCCATGGTCATGTTGTCGACCCGTTTGACCGGATCGTCGATGAGCATGGCCGTGGTCTCCAGGCGGAGGACGGCGTCGAGCGCGGTGTCGGCGCCCGGACGCGCCACGTGGTCCCTGATGAAGTCGCCGCTGACGTCCTGCTCCACCAGGTAGCCGGGCGTCAGGACGCCGGACAGCTCGTGGTGCGGACGGTCGGCGAACTCCCGGTGGTAGACGTCGGCCGCCTGCTCGCGCGGCACGTCCGCCAGCGGCGGGAACCAGCTGTAGCCCGCGAACACCTCGTCGGCGCCCTGGCCCGACTGGACGACCTTCACATGCCGGGCGACCTCCTCCGACAGCAGGTAGAAGGCGACGCAGTCGTGGCTGGCCATCGGCTCGCTCATGGCGCCCACCGCCCGTTCCAGCCCCGCCGGCAGGCGGGCGTCGGGGATCCTGATGCGGTGATGGTCGGTGCCGAACCGGTCGGCCACCAGGTCGGAGTAGGCGAACTCGTCGCCCTGCTCGCCGCCGGCCGGCTCGAAGCCGATGCTGAAGGTGGTCAGGCCGCTCTGCCCCTCCTCGGCCAGCAGCGCCACGATGAGGCTGGAGTCCAGGCCGCCGGAGAGCAGCACGCCCACCGGCACGTCGGCGACCATCCGCCGGCGCACCGCCGTGCGCAGGGCCTCCAGGGTGGCCCGCCGCCACTCCTCGTCGCTCAGCCCGGCCTGCTCGGGCAGGGCCGAGCGGGTGTAGGACGGGTTCCAGTAGCGGTGATCGGCGCTCGTGCCGTCCGCCTCGACCACCCGGACGGTGGCCGCCGGCAGCCTGCGCACCCCGGCGAGGATCGTGCGCTCGCCGGGCACGAGCGAGTGGAAGGTCATGTAGTGGTGCAGGGCCACCCGGTCGATCCCGGTGTCCGTACCGCCGCCGGCGACCAGCGCGGGCAGGGTCGAGGCGAAGCGCAGGCGGCGGGCGTCGCGGGTCACGTACATGGGTTTGATCCCGAGCCGGTCGCGGCCGAGGACCAGCCGGCCGCTGTCGCGTTCGTGGATGGCGAAGGCGAACATGCCCTTGAACCGGTCGACGCAGGCGACCCCCCACCGGTGGTACGCCTTCAGCAGCACCTCGGTGTCGGAGGTGGAGTAGAACCGGTAGCCCGCGCCGCGCAGCTCCTCGCGCAGCTCACGGTAGTTGTACAGGCAGCCGTTGAACACCACCGCCAGGCCGAGCCCGGCGTCCACCATCGGCTGGGCGGCCTTCTCCGACAGGTCGATGATCTTGAGCCGCCGGTGGCCCATCGCGACCGGCCCCTGCGCCCACAGGCCGGAGCCGTCCGGCCCGCGATCGTGCATCGCGTCGGTCATCCGGCCCACCGCGCCGACGTCGGCCTCCTCGCCGTCGAACCTGAACTCGCCGCTCAACCCGCACATGCCTCAGCCCCCCGCCTCGCCGAACGTCCGTCATCAAGCCGCCGGACGGCACGAAGGGAGGTCGTGGTCCCCCGTCGGCCGGTCCCACTCGCACACGCGGGTCTCGCTGAGCACCAGGTCGACCACGTCCACCAGGCTGCCCCGCCTCGCGAACGCCGACCGCTGCCGGGCCGCGGACGTGCCCGTCCCCAGGATCTGCCGGGTCAGCCCCGTCACCAGCTCCCAGTCCCCGGCCGCCTCCAGCTGCGGACGCAGGCCCGCCACCAGGCCCTCGACCACCTCCCCCGCCGGGCGCGGCACCCCGTGCACCGGATCGACCAGCTCACCCTCCAGCCCCCACCGGGCGGCCTGCCAGGTCGCCGCGCGCGCCGCCTCCAGCTGCACCTCCGGCCCGTGACCGCGGCGCGCGGCCGCCAGCTCCCTGGCCACCAGAGCCCGGAACAGCCCGGCGATCAGCACGACGTCCTCCACCCGGGGACACGCGTCGCAGATCCGCAGCTCCACGGTCGGCACGTGCTGCGAGGGCCGGACGTCGAAGTAGATCATCCCCGGATCGGTGATCACCCCTGACCGGATCAGCCCCCGCACCATCTCCTGGTAGTCGGCCGCCGAGTCGAACCTGCCCATGGGCCCCGCCGTCGGCCACCGCTGCCACACGAGCGTGCGATAGCTGGCGTAGCCGGTGTCGGCCCCGTCCCAGAACGGCGAGCTGGCGCTGAGCGCGAGCAGCGGCGGCAGCCAGGGCGTCAGCCGGTGCGCCACCACGACCGCCAGATCGGGGTCGGGCACCTCGGCGTGCACGTGCGTGCCGCAGATGAGCTGCTCACGGGTCAGCACCTGGAAGTCGCTGAGCATCTTCTCGTAACGCTGGTCAGGGGAGACCTTCACCTCGTCCAGGTCGGCGAGCTGCGGCGTGCCGACCGCCGCGATCCCCAGCCCCAGCTCGTCGGCGGTGCCGATCAGCCTGCGCCGCAGCCGGCACAGGTCGCGGGCCAGGTCGTCCAGGTCCAGGAAAGGCGCGCTGTTGGCCTCGACCATCGACCGCTGCAGCTCGTGCGTGAAGCTCTCCTCTGGCAGCGCGCTCAGCAGCACCCCCGCCCGCGCGGTCACCCGGCGTGTGTTCGCGTCGATGATGTGGAACTCCTCCTCCACACCGACCCGAATCGCTCCCCCGGACCCCTTCACGGTCACCACTCCCATCACTAGGCACTCGAAGCCACTCCCTTCTCCCCCGAAAACGGGCTTCGGCACCTGTTGTCCGCAACAAAGTGAAGGTCAGGCCGTGGATGGGCCGCCGGACGCGTCAGTGGGCGGGCCGGTGCGGGTCGGCGTGGATGTGCGTGCGCATCCCCTGCGGGTCGAACAGGATGAGCAGCTCCACCGGGCCGCCGTCGGCGCTGCCCAGCCAGTGGGGCATGGACGTGTCGAACTCGGCCGCCTCGCCGGCCGGCAGCATCAGGTCGCGGTCGCCGAGGACGAGCCGCAGGCTGCCGGTGAGGACGTAGAGCCACTCGAAACCGTCGTGGGTCTGCGGGGTCGGTTCGAGCGGCTCGGCCCGCGGCGGAATGATCATCTTGAACGCGTGGATCCCGCCCGGCCGCCGGGACAGGGGCACGAACGTCATGCCGAACCTGGTGATCGGCTTGAGGTGGATCCGGGGGTCGCCGGTGCGCGGGGCGCCGACCAGGTCGTCCAGCGGGACGTCGTAGACGCGGGCCAGCGGGAGCAGCAGCTCCAGCGTCGCCCGGCGCTGCCCGCTCTCCAGCCGGGACAGCGTGCTCTCCGAGACCCCGGTCGTCGTCGCCAGGTCGGCGAGGGTGATGCCCCGATGACGGCGCAGCGCGCGAAGGCGCGGCCCGACCGCGCCCAGCACCTCGTCCACGTCGTCCTGCATGCAGGCATCTTGCCATAACCGCAAGTTTTCGTGCCAGATCGGCGGCCCCCTGGTCGGATGGAGCACACACCGACGGAAGGAGTATCGATGAGCGAGTTCTGGGACGACGTGTACGCGGCACGTCCCGCCGCGACCGATCCGCGGCCGAACGCCCGCCTCACCGAACTGGTCGCGGGCCTGCCGCCCGGCGACGCGCTGGACCTGGGATGCGGGGAGGGCGGCGACGCCCTGTGGCTGGCCGGCCGGGGCTGGCGGGTCACCGCCGCCGACGTCTCGGCCGTGGCGGTCGAGCGGCTGGCCGCCCTGGCACGCGGGCACGGCCTGGACGACCGGCTCACCCCCGTACGTCATGACCTGGGCGCGTCCTTCCCCTCCGGCGCGTTCGACCTGGTCTGCGCCCACTACCTGCACACGCCGGACGACTTGGACCGCACCGCCGTCCTGCGCTCGGCCGCGCGCGCCCTGCGTCCCGGCGGGCGCCTGCTGGTCGTCGACCACGGCTCGACCGCGCCCTGGTCGTGGAACCAGGACCACGGCATACGCCACCCGAGCCCCCAGGAGGTCGCCGCCGGCCTCGCCCTGGACGCGGCGACCTGGACGACCGAGCGGGCCGACGCGCTCCGCCGCCTGGCCACCGGACCGGACGGGCGCACCGCCGAGGTGACCGACCACGTCCTGCTCGTCCGCCGGACCGGCTGACCCTCGTACAGAACCAGGCCCCCGTACAGAACCAGGCCCCCGTACAGAACCAGGACCCCCGTACAGAACCAGGAAGGGAGAGACCCGTGCGCCGTCGCGACACCCCGCCGCCCCGCACCGGGAGCAGCGAGACGGAGACCCTGCGCGGCTTCCTCGACTACCTGCGCTCCTCGATCGCCGCGAAGGTCGAGGGCGCCCCCGAACCGCGGGCGAGGACCGCCGCCGTGCCCTCGGGCACGAACCTGCTCGGCCTGCTGCACCACCTGACCCACGTCGAACGCGCCATCTTCCTCGGCGCTGAGGTCACCTCCTGGCCCGCGACGTTCCGGGCCGCGCCGGACGACAGTGCGGCCGACGTCGTCGCCCGCTACCGGGAGGCGGTCGAACAGGCGAACGCCGTGCTCGACACGTGCGCCGACCTCGGCGCGCCGCTCCCCCGCCCACGGCCGGGCCGTCCCGCGCCCAGCGTGCGGTGGGCGCTCGCCCACATGATCGAGGAGACCGGCCGCCACGCGGGGCACGCCGACATCCTCCGCGAACTGATCGACGGCACGACCGGCCGTTGACGCCACCACTCTCAGGACAGGACCACATGATCACCGTATTGCGGCGGGCGCCGGGCCGCCCGGCCCGTTCCAGGGTGGCGGCCGTCGCGCTCGCCCTCCTGCTCTCGATCACCGCCGCCTGCTCGACGCCGACCGCCGCCGGCGCGCCTTCGTACGCCGCCGCCACCCAGGACGATCCGCGGTTCGGGAGCACGTTCCGGCACGGGTTCGCCGACGTCGACGGCGTGCGCATGCACTACGTGAAGGGCGGCGGCGGCTCGCCGGTGGTGCTGCTGCACGGCTGGCCACAGACCTGGTACGGCTGGTGGCCGATCATGCCGGAGCTCGCCAGGCACCACACCGTCTACGCCGTGGACCTGCCGGGGCTGGGCGACAGCACCGGCGCGCCGACCGGCTACGACAAGGCCACCCTGGCCCGGTACGTGCACAAGCTGATCGCCGACCGGCTCGGCGTCCGGGACGCCGCCGTCGTCGGCCACGACTTCGGCGCCGCGGTGGCGTTCCAGTACGCCGCACAGTTCCCCGGCGACACCGCCCGCCTCAGCTACCTGGACCTGCCGTTGCCCGGCCCGGCCGTCGACGCGGCCACGTACCGGTCGCTGAGCTGGCACATCGCCTTCCACTCCCAGCGACGGGTGCCCGAGGCGGTGGTGGGCGACGACGTCCGCGAGTACCTGGCGCTGTTCTACCCCCAGGTCTCCTACGGCGGGACGGCGTTCGGCGGCACCTCCGGCAGGTCGCCGTTCACCGAGGCCGAGATCACCGAGTACGCCAGGACCTACAGCCGGCCGGCGGCCCTGTCGGGCGGCTTCGAGCTCTACCGCGCTCTCGACCAGGACGTCCGCGACACGAAGGCGGCGGCGCCGGTGGGCGTCCCGGCCCTGCTCATGACCGCCCAAGGGCAGCTCGACGCGATCCGGGCCACGGTGTCCGCGCGGCTGACGAAGATCGTCCGCGCGGTGGACGTGCCGCGCGCCGGGCACTGGCTGGTCGAGGAGAACCCCCGCTTCGTCACCGCGGAGCTGGAACGCTTCCTCGACGGCTGAGCCGGCCGCCGGGCCTCACGAGCCGGGCGGCGGGTCCACGCGTTCCAGCCTGGTCCAGCCGGTCCAGCCGCGCCGCCGCAGCAGTTCGATCAGCCGGCGCGCGGGTGGGACGGCGTCGAACGCCAGGCCGTCCATCAGCTGCACGAACGACGGCTCGACGTCGAGGTCGTCCACGTAGCCCGCGCCCCGCTCCGCGGCCAGCCGGGTGAGGTAGGCGGCCAGCTCGTCGGCCATCCCGGCCAGCCGCGGGTCGTCGGCGGAGCGCGAGAGGGCCCGGCTCAGGATGCGGAAGAAGCCGGTGAAGTCCGGGTCGGCGAGCTGCTCCCGCTTGCGGGCCATCCATTCCGGCACGCGGCCGGGCGAGTGCGCGGCCAGCAGGATCCAGCCGTCGCGTTCGGCCCGGACGATCCGTTCGTCCACGCCGAGGGCCCGCAGCCGGTCGAGGTACCCGACCACCTCCGGCGGCAGCGCCAGGCTGTCCCCGGCGGCCAGCCGGGCGATCCGCTCCCGGTGGCGCCGCCGCTGCCGGATCTCGGCGAGCAGCCGCCGGTCGATGTCGGCGAGCGCGGCGGCGAACTGCTCCTCCCCGGCCCCCAGCAGCTCCCGCACCCGCGCGAGCGGCACCCCGGCCTCGGCCAGGGTGCGGATCCTGATCAGCTCGACCACGGCGGCGGCGTCGTACCTGCGGTAGCCGGAGCGGTCCCGCTCCGGCTCGGGCAGCAGCCCCTTGGCGTGGTAGTGCCGCACCGCCCGCACGGTCACCCCTGCGTACGACGCCAGCTCCCCGATGGTCAGCACCGCACCAGCCTCCCAGAAGTGGTCAGGAGGCCGCCCGGCCGACGATCCGGGCCACCTGCGCGGCGTGCGTGAAGACCAGCCCGTGCCCGGCGTCGACCCAGGACGTGGCGATGTGCGGCCGCCGCCGGACCAGCCGTTCGACCCCGGCCCGCCAGTTCCGGTCGAACCGCGCCGCCCGCTCGTCGCCGCCGCCCGCCATCGAGGTCGACATGATCATGGTGATCGGCCGGTCGATGCTCTCGTACCGGGACAGGATGCCGGACCGGACCTCGTCGATCTCGACGTTCAGGTCGAGGATCTGCTCGGCGGTGAGCAGCACCTGGCGCGGGGTGCCGTGCTCGGCCCGCTGCCGGGCGGCCAGCTCCGTCCACATCGCGCGGAACTCCGGCAGGGCGTCCTCGGTGAGGAACGGCTCGGGCACCGGGTTCGCGCCGTCGATCAGGACGAGCCCGGCGACGCTCCCGGGATGGGCGGCGGCGTGGTGCACGGCCAGGTCCGCCCCCAGCGAGTAGCCCACGAGCACGGGGGCCTGGTCGAGGCCGAGCCGTCCCACCCGCGCCATCACGGCGTCCAGGTCACCGAGGAACGCCTCGAAGGAGTACCGGTCGGCGGCCGAGGTGAGGCCGTGGCCCCGCAGGTCGAAGGTCACCACCTCGTGGTCGCGCCGCAGCAGCTCGATCAGCTCGCGCAGGCCGTCCTGGGTGGAGTTCAGTCCGGGGCACAACACCAGCGGGCGTCCCCGTCCGCCGCGGGACAGCGGGATCGTGACGCCGTCGTGGTGGACCGTCAGGTCGCCGGACGGGGTGCGGTTCGTACGGGTTGTCGTGGTCATGCCGTCATGCTGGGACATTGACCCTGCGTCAGGGTCAAGCGGTCGCGCCACCTGCCCCTTCGGCTAGCTTGGGCGTCATGGAGCGGATCGGCGGCGGGGCGGCGGGCCCGCATCCCGTCCACGCGAGCCCTTGACCGTCGGGCAGGACGCGGACCCGCCTGCCGGCGAGGGCGGGCGGCGGCTGTGGGTGGCGGGGCCGGCGGGCGTGCTCCTGGTGCTGACCGTCGGCGACGTGCTCGTCTTCGGCGGGGCGCACACCGGTGACCAGGTGGTCTTCCGCGACGGGCTTCCGCCTCGCTCGGGCGTCTGGCACGCCTTCTGGCGGGTGCTGGTGACGGGCGGCCAGTACTGGCTGGTCGGCTCGGCGGCCGCGCTGGCCACGGCCTGGCTCGCGTGGCGGGCGCGCAGCCTGCCCGTGCTGCTGGCCGGCGGGTCGTGGCTGGTGGGCAGCGAGCTGGTGATCCGCGCCCTGCAACTGTGCTTCGGCCGCACGGCACCACTGCGCGAGGTGGACCTGCTGTTCGCCGGGGCGGTGTCGTTCCCCTCCGGTCACGCGGCCAACGCCGCGGCGTGCCTGACGTTCGTCGCAGGCGTGTTGTCGGCGCCGTCATGGCTGCGGACGGCCGCCCACGCCTGGGCGGTGCTGGTCGCGATCGCCGTGGTGACCTTGGGCTATCACTGGCCCTCCGACGCGATCGCAGGCTGGGCGCTGGGGATCGTGCTGGGCCAGGTGGGGCGGCACCTCGTCCGGCGTTCGGGCCGCCCCGGGCCGCGGGGCGTGCTCAGCTCGTCCGCAGGCCGTTTCTGGCGAGCCAGGTCAGGCAGGCGTCGGCGACCTCGCGCCAGCCGTGGTCGATGGTCAGCGAGTGGCCGCGATCGGGGAACTCCTGGAAGTCGGTGATCGCGGTGGAGTCCCGGTACTGCTTGAGTGTCGCCTTGGTGACGGTCTCCGGGACGGTGTGGTCCCTGCCGCCGGCGATCAGGAGCAGCGGCCCCCGGACGTTGTTGCCGGTGTCGACCTTGGCGGGCGAGTGGGGGGAGAAGTTGGCGGCGGCGGCCTCGAACAGCGGCTTGCCCGGCGCGGGGATGGTCCAGCGTTCGTACAGCTCGGCGGCCTCCTGCGGCGGGACGGCGTTGCCGAACGCGTAGGTGAACTGGTCGAGGGTGAGGGAGACGGCCCGGTGCTTGTTGGCCGGGTTCCGGAACACCGGCAGCGTCGAGCGCAGCGCCGACAGCGGCAGCGGCAGCACGCCCTTGATCTGCGCGGCGTCGATCGCGATCGCGGCCCTGGCCAGGTCCTGCCCGAGCAGCTTCTCGGCGATCATGCCGCCGAAGGAGTGGCCGATGAGGATCGGCTTGACGTCCAGGGCGTTGATGATCTCCGTGTAGTGGGCGACGACGTCGTCGATGCCGTGGTCGGCGATGCTGTCGGGGTCCTTCCTGGACAGTTCGACGCTGTCGCCGTCGCCCGGCCAGCCGGGGGCCGTGGCGTCGTACCCGGCGGCCGTGAACAGCTCGATCCAGGAGGACCAGGAGGTGGCGTGCAGCCACAGACCGTGGATGAAGATGACGGGGATGGTCGATGCGCTCATCGGTTGCTCCTCTGTGCCGGACGGGTGTGCCCGACCGCGTGGGGCGCGGTCGCGGCGGTGCGGATGTGACCGGCCACGGCTGCCGGTCGTGACAGCGCGATCGCGTGCGACGCCTCGACCTCGACGGTGTCGGCCCCGGCGCGCCGGGCCATGAAACGTTGTGCGTCGGGATGGATCGCCTGGTCGGCGGTGGCCACGACGTACCAGGACGGCAGGGTCTTCCAGCTCGCGTCCGGAGAGCTCTCCTCGAACGCCACGGCCGCGATCGGGCGTTGCGCGGCGGCCGCCACCGAGGTGAGGCGCTCGGGCAGGTCGGCGGCGAACACGACAGGGAACCGGTCCTCCCTGAGGTACAGCTCCACGGCCTCCGCCCGGTCGGGCGTGCGGAGGACGGCCGGCCGCAGCGCCGGGCCCAGCAGGCTGTCGGGGAAACGGCCCGTGACGTCCAGCACGCTCTCCCCCTCCTCCAGGGCGAAGGCGGCCACGTAGACCAGCCCGACGACGTTGTCCAGCTCGGCCGCGGCCACGGTGATGACCACACCGCCGTAGGAGTGCCCCACCAGCAGGACCGGACCGTCGATGGCGGCCACGACGCCGGCCAGGTAGGCGGCGTCGGTGGCCGCTCCACGCAGCGGGTTGGCCACCGCGGTGACGGGGATGCCGGACTCCTGGAGCTCGGCGATCACGCCCGCCCAGCTCGACGCGTCCGTGAAGGCGCCGTGGACCAGGACGACGGTCGGTGTGCTGCCGTTCTTGAACGATGTGCCTGTGGTCATGGCCTCACCGTAGGAAGCCCTCCGCGGGCCCGGCGAGCGTCACATGACTGCGTCACCCAGCGTCACTCAGCGTCACCCGGCGTCAACCGCAGCGCGGCGGTGAGGTCAGAGGGACGCGCGCAGGGCCGAGTTCAGCGCCGACCGCGAGGTGACGCCCAGTTTGGGGAAGATCCGGTAGAGGTGGGAGCTGACGGTCCGGCGGGACAGATACAGCTTCTCGCCGATCTCCCGGTTCGTCAGACCGTCGGCCGCCATCTGGGCGATCTGGAGCTCCTGCGCGGTCAGAACGTCGCGCGGCTCACTGGTGCGGGTGCGGCTGCTCTCGCCGGAGGCCCGCAGCTCCTGACGTGCCCGCTCGCTCCAGGGGATCACCCCCAAGGCGTCGAACGTCTCGCGGGCCATGCGCAGGGGCGCCCGCGACTCGGCCGTCCGCCGCTGGCGCCGCAGCCACTCCCCGTACGCCAGCTGCACCCGGGCCCGGACGAAGGGCCATCGTCGCAGGTCGGCGGCGAGCGCGGCGTCGAAGTAGGGTTCCGCCGCCGCCTCGTCGGCCAGGACGGCCCGGGCGTAGCGCAGGTCGGCGTGCAAGGACGACGACGGCGTGGTGAGCGCGACCGCCGCCAGTTCCTCGACGATGCCCGCCACCGCGTGACCTTGACCGCTGTGCACCGCGGCGTCCGCGAGCTCGGCCAGGGAGAAGCAGCGCAGCGCCAGGTGGAAGGCCGGGTCGGCGGGGTCGTGCATCCGTCGCAGGTGGTCGAAGGCGTCGCCGTACCGTCCCTCGCCCAGCGCGGCCAGGCCGCGCGCGAGCTGCACCGTGGCCAGCACCGGACGGGCTCCGACGGGCAGCGCCACCTGCTCGGCCGCCACCGCGAGGCTCTCCACGCGATCCTGCTCGCCGCGCAGCGCGGCGAGCATCGCGCCCGACGCCTGGGCGATGGCGTGCATCAGCGGCTGGGACGTCTCGTACGCCAGGCGGGCCGCCTCCTCGGCGGCGGGGATGGCCACGCTCAGGTCGGCCAGCCGGGCCGCGCTCCACGCCTGCGCCCCGAGGTCCCGTGCCAGGAGGCTGAGCCGGCCCTGCGAGCGCAGGACGGGCAGCGACGCGGCGCAGAACTCCTCCGACAGGTCGAACGCCCCCACCATCAACGCCGAACTGCCGAGCAGCCGAGCAGCCGGGCCGCCGGCCGGGTGGGCGGCCAGGTGGCGAAGCCGCTCGATGACGACCTCGCCGCGCTCGACGGGGGCCGCGAACGCCAGGACCGTCAGCAACCGCCCGTCCAGTTCGTCGACGGGCAGGCTCTCGGCCACGGTGACGACGCGTTGCCGCGACCGCTCGTCGGCATGGGCCCAGAAGCACCGCAAGGACGCGCTGGACAGGAGTTTCAGCGCGAGATCGACGTCTCCCTGGGCCGCCATGCTCTCGGCGAGGTCGGCCAGCGAATGGGCGGCCGCACTGTCGTCACGGATGCCGTCCTCGAAGGTCTCGCGGATCCACGTGATGCGGGCCCGCTGCCGGGCCGACAGCCGCAGCGACTCGCCTTCGCCGAGCAGGCGCGTGACGACGTCGCGGCGTCCCATCTCGGCCGCGTACTCGGCGGCCCGCACCAGGCGTTCGCACCGGTGGGCGGGGTCCTCGCTGAGCCTGACCGCGTGCTCCAGCGCCGCGACGGCCGACAGCAGGTCGCCCCGGCGCCGCACGCTCGCGGCCGCGGTCTCCAGCTCGGCGGCGATGCTCTCGTCCGGCCTGGGGGTGGAGGCCGCCCGGTGCCAGAGGCGACGGTCCGGCCGGTCGTGCAGGACGTCGGCCAGGGCGGCGTGCGCGGCGCGCCTCTGGGAGATGCTCGCGCCCTGGTAGATCGCCGAGCGCATGAGCGGGTGCCGGAACGACAGTCCGGCCTCGTGCACGTCCACCAGCCGTACAGCCACGGCGGGAGCCAGGTCGTCGGCCGTGACCGGCGCGCCGGTGATCAGCGCGGTGGCGTCGAGGATCTCCGGGAGTGCGGTGCTGTCGTTGAGCGCGGCCACCAGCAGCATGGTCCGCAGGACCGGCGGCAGTCCCGACATGCGGGCGGTGAAGGTCTGTTCCAGCCGGGTGGTCAGCGGGAGCCAGCCCGGCGGCAGGGGGCCCTTCCCGTCCTGCGTCTCCGCGGCGATCGGCAGCTCGACCAGGGCCAGCGGGTTTCCCGCCGCCTCGCGCAGCAATCGGGTGCGCACGGTCGGCGTCAGGGCGGGGCTGTGGGCGTCCAGCAGGGCGGTCGCGGCGGTGTCGTCGAGCCGGTCGAGGAGCAGTTCCGGCAGCCCTGCCCCGTCGAGGGAACTCGGGAAGCCGTCGCGGATCGCGGCCAGCAGCACGATGGGTTCGGAGTCCAGCCGGCGCGCGACGAACGCGAGCACGTCTGCGCTGGCGCGGTCCAGCCAGTGGGCGTCCTCGACGAGGAGCAGGACGGGCGAGCGCGCGGCGGCCTCGCCCAGGAGGTTCAGCGCCGCCAGGGCGATGAGGAACGGGTCCGGCACCCGGGCGTCCGTCAGCCCGAACGCCGCTCCCAGCGCGTCTCGCTGCGGGGCGGGCAGTTGCCCGATCTCGGTGCGCAGCGGAAGCAGCACCTGGTGGAGGCCGGCGAAGGGCATGTGCGTCTCCGACTCCACCCCCGCCGTCCGCAGGATCCGCATGCCCCGCGCGGCGGCGACCTTCGCGGTGTCCAGCAGCAGGGCGGACTTCCCGATCCCCGCCTCGCCGCGCACCAGCATCGCCCCGCCACCCTGGCGGACGCCGTCCACGAACTCGCCGAGCCGCCGCTGTTCGCACTCTCGCCCGAAAAGTGCCCTTACTGGCTGATTTACTGGCATATGCAGCCATGATCGCTTGCGCCAGGGCTCCCGTCCATCGAACCCGCCGTCACTGCGGCCGGCGGATCGCACCATCACGGTGACGGCGTCCGCCGGGGTGGCGTCCCAGCGGTCGGAGGTCGCGCCTTCTTCGGGAACGCGGGTCATGAGGGGTTCCGGCCTTTCACTGATGGGTTCAGTTCCTACGCCGTCAGGCCGTGGCCTCGCGGATGAGGTCGGCGACGACGACGGGCTGGGAGACGTGCACGGCGTGGCCGCCGATGACCTCGACGACCTTCGCCCCGGCGCGCCCGGCCATCCAGCGCTGAGCCGGCGGCGGGATCATCCGGTCCTCGGTCGCGACGAGGTACCAGCTGGGCCTGTGCCGCCAGGCCGGTTCGCCGACCGGCCCGTCCAGGGCGTCCACGCCCCACGGGACCTGGGAGTCGGCCATGAAGGCGGCCACCTGGCCGGGCAGGTCGGCGGCGAAGGAGGCGGCGAACCTGTCACGGTCGAGGAAGAGCAGGCCCTCCCGCGGCGGGAGGAGGGGCGGCGCCGGAGCGCCCGGAGGCGACGCGGCGATGAGGGCGCCGACCGATTCCCCCTCGTCGGCGACGAACGCGGCGACGTAGACCAGCGACGTGACGTTGGGGTGGGCGCCGGCCTCGCCGATGACGACCCCGCCGTAGGAGTGGCCGGCCAGGACGGCCGGGCCGTCGAGGGAGTCCAGGACCCGGCGGGTCAGCGCGGCGTCGTCCGCCGGCGACAGCGCCGGATGCTGCACGACGTGGACACGGAAGCCGTCCCTGGTCAGCTCGTCATAGACGCCCTGCCAGCCGGATCCGCCCACGAAACCGCCGTGCACGAGCACGACGTTCCTGATGGCGGTCATGGTCGCTCCTGAGCCGGACGGACAGGCCCGGCGCCTGTCCTGGTGCCCTCCATCCAAGTCGCGCGCTCGTCGTCCGGCCACGCAGAACAGGACGCAGAAGTGGTGCGGACCTCTCAGCCCGCGGCGTTCGCGAGGTCACGGCAGCGGCCGGCCGCCTCGGCGTCGCCGACGGCCTCGTACACCTCGGCCGCCCGCGCGTAGGCACGGCGGCCCTCCTCGGTCCGGCCCTCCTCGGCCAGCAGGGCCGCCAGCGTCTCCAGGGAGCGGGCCTGCGGGACGGGCAAGTGCGCCTGTTCCATGAGCCCGACCGCCTCGGTGAGCTCGATGATCGCCTCGGCCCGGCGGCCGAGCAGCCCCAGACATTCGCCGACGCGGGCCAGCGCGATCGGCCGGATGACCGCCGCGACGCTCGGCGTCACCCCCGAGCGGTCGTCGTTCAGCAGGGCCAGCAGGCCGAGGTACTGCTCCAGCGCCTCGGTGTGCTGCCCGGCGTCGCGCAGGCAGGTGCCGATGGCGCCGAGAGAGTGGCAGTACCGATCCATGTCGCCGTTGGACCTGTGGATCTCCGACGCCCGGGTCTCCGACGCGATGGCCTCATCGAGCCGGCCGAGCCGCCTGAGCGCGCCCCCGGCATGGTGGTGGGCCAGGGCGATCTGGATCGAGGCGCCGCTGCGGGTCGCCCGGTCCATCGCCTGGGCCGTGTAGCGCAGTGCGGCCTCCGGGTCGTCCCGCGGCAGGAGGTGCACCCAGGCCAGCATGTTCAACTGCCTGGCCTGCCGGGCCGGGTCGTCCAGGGCGGCGGCGGCCTCGGCGCCGAGGGTGAACACCTCGTACCAGTGCGGCGCGTGCATCCACCGGTCGGAGAACCAGTCCATCGACTCGGCGCAGTCGAGGACGTCGGCGAAGCGGCCGATGCCCGCACCGTGGCGTAACGCGCTCAGCCAGTTGTCCACGTTCACGCGCAGCCAGTGGTCGGCCGCCTCCGGGGAGGACAGCTCGGCGGCGTCGGGGCCGGCCGGGCCGGGCACGCCGTACCCGGGCTCGAACCACCGCCCGGCGGTCGTGGCGGTCCGCAGCAGCCACGACGTCAGCGTCACGGTGAGCGCGTCGCTCTCGGCCGCGGCCTCCTCCTGCTGCAGCCGGTCGCGGGCGAACAGCCGGACCAGGTCGTGGAAGCGGTAGCGCCCGGACGTGTGGTCCTGCAGCAGGCCGAGGTCGACCAGCTCGTCGAGGGCGTTCCATGCCTCCTCGACGGACGTGCCGCCCACCACGGCGGCCAGGGCGGCGTCGAAGTCGTGGCCCGGCACCAGGGCCAGCCGCCGGAAGAGCCGTCGCGTGGCGGCGGCCAGCTGCTCGTAGGACAGCCCGAACGCGGTGGCGATCTTGAGGTCGCCGGCGCTGAGCTGGTCCAGGCGGCGTTCCTCGTTCGCCAGCCGGGCGGCGAGGTCGGCGGCGTTCCAGCCGCGCCGGCTGACCAGCCGGTTCCCGGCGATCCGCAGCGCGAGCGGCAGACCACCGCACAGCTGCGCGAGGCGCCCGACGGCCGATCCGTCGTCGGCGGCGCCGCGGTCCTTGAGTATCCCGGTCAGCAGCTCGGTGGCCTCCTGCGGGGGCAGGGGCCCGAGGGCGAGCCTGCGCACCCCTTCCAGACCGGCCAGCAGGCGGCGGCTGGTCACCAGGGCCCTTCCCGCGCCGCCGCCCGGCAGCAGCGGCCGGACCTGCTCCTCGGAGGCGGCGTTGTCGAGCACGATCAGCACGCGCCGGTCGCGCAGCAGGGACCGGTACATGGACGCCCGCCCGGTGACGTCGGCCGGGATCTGCTGGTCGGCGACGCCGAGGGCGCGAAGCAGCAGGCCCAGGGCCTCCTCGACGGGCAGGGGCTGCGGGGACATGCCGAACAGGTCGAGGAAGAACACCCCGTCGGGGAAGTCGGGCCGCAGGGTGTGGGCGGCGCGGATGGTCAAGGTGGTCTTGCCCAGCCCGGCGGAGCCTGTGATGAGCCCGACGCCCGCGGCGCCCGGCGCGTCCCCGGCGCGCAGGAGCTCGCTGGTCCAGGCCAGTCCCGCGACGCGGCCGGTGAAGTCGTCGACGGAGCGCGGCAGCTCGCACAGCCCGGTCGGGCGGGCCCAGTGATCGCGCAGGCGGCCCTCCCGCGCCAGCTCGACCAGGTGCCTGCGGTCGGCGTCGCCGAGGCCGAGGGCGTCGGCCAGGGCGGTGACGGTCCGGTGCTGGGGGCCCTTGCTGCGTCCGCGTTCCATGTCGGACAGCGTCCGGTCGCTGACCCCTGAGGCCGCGGCGAGTTGCTCCAGTGTCAGACGTGCCGCGTGCCGGTGGCGGCGCAGCACCTCCGCGAAGCCGGGTGTGGTGATCGAGTGCTCCTTCGCCGCGTCCGGTGGAGATCACCCAAAGCTTACGGCGAGCTCGGCGGCCACCTCGGGCCCGCCTCCCGGTGCCGCGGCCACGTCGCGCTGGGTGACGCAGTCAGGTGACGCTCGCCCGGCGGCCGGGCCGGTTCCTACGGTTTGCGCCATGACCACAGCACTGCCCAAGCCCCCGGCGAACCGCCTGCGACGCCCCGGCGTCGTCGTCCCGATCGCGGTGATCGGCCTGCTCGCCTCCCTCGCGCCCGCCGCCTCCGCCCAGGCCGCGCGGGCGCCCGTCACGGCCGTCGTCTCCGGGACGCCGTCGGAGACCGGCCGGGAGCCGCGCCTCCCCGCGGGTTTCCAGGAGAAGAAGGTCCGCGTCGGCGACGTCGCGATCAACTACGTGCGCGGCGGACGCGGCCCGACACTGGTGCTGCTGCACGGCTACCCGCAGACCTGGTACACCTGGCGCGAGGTCCTGCCCGAACTCGCCGAGCACTACACGGTCATCGCGCCGGACCTGCGCGGCGCGGGCAGGAGCGACGCACCCGCCGGAGGCTACGACAAGAAGACCCTCGCCGCCGACGTGCACGGGCTGCTGACCGAGCTCGGCCTCAACCGGAAGATCAGGCTCGTCGGGCACGACATCGGCACGATGGTCGCCTACGCCTACGCCGCCGCCCACCCCCGCGACGTCACCAGGCTGGTCCTCAGCGAGGCGCCCATCCCCGACAAGAGCCTGTTCACCTTCCCCTCCCTGACCGCCAAGGGGCCGGGTTTCTGGAACTTCGGCTACTTCAGCCTCACCAACGGCCTGCCCGAGCGCATGGTGAAGGGCAGGGAGGAGCAGTGGGTGGAGAGCTTCGCCGACTCCCTCGAGGTGAAGAAGAACGGCGTCGGCGACGAACAGGTCCGCGAGTACGCCCGCTACCTGCGCGACGACGCCCACCTGCGGGCGAGTTTCGACTGGTTCCGCGCCCTCCCCGAGGACGTCGCCGACAACCGCGTGTACGGCGCGAAGAAGCTCACCATGCCCGTGCTCGCCATCGGCGCCCGCGGCAGCCTCGGCGACTTCGTCCCGGCCCAGGTCCGCCGGTACGCCAAGGACGTGACCGGGATCGTCGTCGAGAACTCCGGTCACTGGGTCTTCGAGGAACAGCCCCGGCAGCTCACCCGCACCCTCCTGCGCTTCCTCGCCAAGAGCTGACCCGGCGCCCGGAGCAGGAGCCCCCATGCACAGACCACGTCCGTCCCGCACCGGCGACCCGCGCGACCCCTTCTGGTTCCTCGGCGGCCGGGCCCGCGTCCTGGTGCCGGGCGCGGCGACCGGCGGCGCCCTCAGCGTGATGGAGTTCACCGACCCCGAGGGCCACGCGCCACCCCTGCACGTCCACGAGGCGGAGGACGAGATCTGGATCGTGCTCGACGGCGAGATCACCTTCTTCGTCGGGGACGACCGCCACGACCTGCACGCCGGTGCCGTCGCGCACGGCCCGCGCGGCGTCCCGCACAGTTACCTGGTCCGCTCACCGGACGCCCGCATGGTCGTCGCCTTCGGCCCCGCCGGCATCGAGGACTGGTTCGCCGCCAACGGCTCGCCCGTCTCCGGCATGAACGACGTGCCGGCCGCCTTCGACCTCGACGCCGTCGTCGCCTCGGCCATGGCGTACCGGCTGCGCGTGGCCGGTCCTCCCCCGGTGGCCTAGTACCCGCCCCACCCGACGTTCCCGCCCCACCCGACGACTTCCCCGCTACCAAGGAGCTCCGCAATGTCCCCACACATTCGGCCGGGAATCCGGATCCTGCTGCCGCTGGCGCTGGCCGTCCTGGCCGTCCTGGTCACGGCTTTCTCATCGCCGGCCACCGCGGCGGCCCGGCGTACGGCCAAGCCCACCGTGGTGCTGGTCCACGGCGCGTTCGCGGACGCGTCGAGCTGGACCAAGGTGGTGGCCCGGCTCCAGGGGGCCGGCTACCCGGTGATCGCCCCCGCCAATCCCCTGCGCGACCTGGCGGGCGACTCGGCCTACCTGTCGAGCGTCGTCTCCTCCATCGACGGGCCGGTCGTCCTGGTCGGCCACTCCTACGGCGGGGCGGTCATCTCCAACGCCGCCACCGGCCACCCCAACGTCAAGGCGCTGGTCTTCGTCGCCGCGTTCGCCCCCGAGCAGGCCGAGTCGGCGCTCGACCTGACCGGCCGGTTCCCCGGCAGCCGGTTGCCCACCAGCCTGGTCACCCGCCAGTACCCGCTGCCCGGCGGCGGCACCGGCACCGACGCCTACATCGACGGCGAGGCGTTCCGCGCCGCCTTCGCCGCCGACCTGCCCGCTCGCGACACCGCCCTGATGGCCGCCACCCAGCGCCCGGCCTCCCTGGCCGCGCTCGGCTCCCCGAGCGGGCCGCCCGCCTGGCAGGCCATCCCCTCCTGGTACCTGGTCGCCGGCGCCGACCAGGCCATCCCGCCCGCGGCCCAGCGGTTCATGGCCAAGCGCGCCGGCGCGCACACCAGCGAGGTCAAGGACGCCTCACACGTGATCATGATCTCCCGCCCCGACGCCACCGCCGCCGTCATCACCGCGGCGGCCCGCACCGTCCGCTGATCCCGCGCGAGATCCACCGGGCCGGAGCCGCGGCAGGCGCGGCCCCGGCCCGGCCGCCCGTCCCTCGCACACCCTCCGAACGGAGACGATCCCCATGATCCACACCACCGCCCGCTCCAGCAGGCGAACCTTCCTCGGCCGGGCGACCGCCGCGTCGGCGCTGTCCCTGGCCGCCGGCCTGCTCGGCACCGGCGAAGCGGCGGCCTCCGGAACCCTGCCCGACTACGCACCCATCCCCGAGGCGTCGAAGGGCCCGGCGCTCAACGACAAGGGCTACTTCGTCGGCCAGATCGCCGGCGACCTGTACTGGGTCACCGACTCCTCCTACCAGGCCATGTTCCTGACCACCCGGGAGGGCGTCGTCCTCGTCGACGCGCCGCCCACCATCGGGCACAACCTGCTGCGCGCCGTCGAGGAGGTGACCCGGGCCAACGGCCGCCCCCGGCAGGTGACCCACCTCGTCTACTCCCACTCGCACGCCGACCACATCGGAGCCGCCTCGATCTTCGGCAAGGACGTCGTCCGCATCGCCCACACCGAGACCGCGAAGTTCCTGCGCCGGGACGCGGACCCGAACCGGCCGGCGCCCACGGTCACCTTCGACGACCACCACGTGCTGCGGGTCGGCGGCGAGCGTCTCGAACTGGCCCACCACGGCCCCAACCACTCACCGGACAACATCTTCGTCCACGCCCCCGAGCAGGAGACCCTGATGGTGGTCGACGTGCTCTATCCCGGCTGGGTGCCGTTCAAGAACCTCGCCGTCTCCCAGGACGTCCCAGGCTGGCTGCGGGCCCACGACATCGCCATGAGATATCCGTGGCGCACGCTCGTCGGCGGCCATCTCGGCCGTCTCGGCACCCGCGCCGACGGGCACCTGCAACAGCGGTACCTGGCCGACCTGCGGACCAGCGTCCGGGACACGGTCGCCAGGCTCGACCCGGCGCCGTTCTTCGACAAGTACGGCCAGGCGGGCAACGCGTGGGCGATCTTCGCCGGCTACCTGGACGCGGTCGCCCGGCAGGCCGCCGCCCCGGTCGTCGCCGGCTACCTCGGCAGGCTGGCCGCCGCCGACGTGTTCACCGAGGACAACGCGTACGGCCTGCTGGAGTCCATGCGGATCGACACCGGCCTGCTCGGCCCCTTCGGCATCCACCCCTGACCGGCGGGCCCGGCGTCCGGTGGTTCAGGGCCGTCGGCGGCTGGCCCGCCATTCCGGGGCGAGCACCGACCAGAGCTCGGCATCGTGCCGTTCGCCCCGGTGCAGGTGGCTTTCGCGCAGTACGCCGTCTCTGGTCATCCCGAGCCGCCGGGCCACGGCGATGCTGGCCGTGTTCCCCGCCGCGGCCTGCCATTCCACGCGGTGGATGCCGCGTTCCTCGACGGCCCAGTCGATGATCACGCGGAGGGCCCGGGTCACCAGGCCCTTGCCCGCCGCCGACGGTTCCAACCAGCAGCCCGCCTCGGCGGTGCCGTGCTGGACGTCCATCGCCCGGAACAGCACGCCGCCGGCCAGTTCGCCGTCGACCCAGATGCCGTAGATGCGCCCGATGTCGGCCGCCGCCTTGTCCGCGTACTCCTGGAGCACCGCCCTGGCCGATTCCAGGTCGGTGACGAGGTCGGGCAGGGAGATGAACCGTCCGATGAACTCGCGTCCCCGGTCCACGTGGCTCAGGAACTCCTCGGCCCGCCAGGGCTCCAGCGGACGCAGCTCGGCGCCGTCGTCACCCAGGGAAATCGCGAACATCGCTGCCTTCCGTCCATGCTTCACCCGTTCTGCGAGATCTTCTCACGGGGGTGAGCCGCCCGGACCGGACGAGATCGGCGACCGTCGCCCGCCTGCGTCGCGAGCTCGCCCGCGGCACGATCGAGCCGGCCGTGCTGTCGGTCCTCGGGTTCACCGCCGATACGGCGGGCCAGGCCGCGCGAGTACTACGTCATCACTCCGGAGGGTCGCACCTACCTCGCCATGCTGCGCGCCGAGTGGAGCGCCCTGGTCGACGGGATGCGGCAGCTCCTCGACACCCTTGGTGAGGTGCGGGAACGAGCAACGACCGAGAGATCGTCCTGGCGGCGCGACATCTCGCCGGTGTATCGAAAAACGCATACGCCTCGGCAACAGGCCTCCGTCTTCACTGAAGGCGCGGATCACAGCACGTCGGTGCCGCCGTGCGGTGACCGTCCGCCGCACGGCGAGTCGCGGCGAAGACGATCACGAAGGGGAGAAGGCTTTGACCGATGACGGAATCTGGGACCGGAGGTCGCTGTTCCGGGGCGCCGCCGTGCTGGCCGGCGCCGCCGCGACCGCGCCGCTGCTGGAGAGCGCGGCCATGGCGGCGACCGGCGGCGGCGACGCGGACGCGCTGTTCAAGGCCGGGAAGTTCGAGCAGGCCGGCCGCGCGTACGAGGAGATCCTGAAGAGGGACCCCCAGAACCTGAGCGCGGCTCGCGGGCGTGGCCATGTCGGGCTTCTGTCGAACCGGTTCGCCGAAGCCGAGAAATACCTCAAGACGGCGGTCAGCCTGGCGCCCGGCGACAAGGAGGCCAACGAGCTCCTGGGCGACTGCTACATCCGGCAGGACAAGTTCGCCCTCTCCATCCCCTGCTGGAAGGCGGCCGGTGTGGACGACTACGCCCAGTGGTTCGCGGCGGTCAGCGGCGAGCCGTACCAGATCAAGGGCGACGTCGGCCGGGTCCGGTTCCAGCAGATGGACCCGAGGCCGCTGGTGGAGGCCTCGGTCAACGGCGGACCGGCGAAGAAGTTCACGTTCTACACCGGCGCCCCGAATCTGAGCCTGACCGCGTCGGTGGCCCAGGAGGCCGGGTTGAGCCCCGTGGTCAGCCAGAAGACCGACTTCGAGGGCACCCCCATCTGGGTCTACTACGGGGTGCTGGAGTCCTTCAAACTGGGCGACCTCGAACTGCGCAACGTCCCCGTGGGGTGGTCGTCGACGGAGTCGGGCGGCGACGTCGGCACCGACGGCGACGGCATGATCGGCACGTGGGTCTTCTACCACCTGCTGACCACGTTCGACTACGCCGGCCGGCAGCTGATCCTGCGCCGCCGCACCCCCGAGACGGCCAGGAAGGCGCGCGCCGCCGCGGCACGGGCGGGGGCCTCGCCTCTGCCGCTGTGGCTGGCCCGCGACCACAACCTGCACAGCCTGGGCAGCATCGCCGATTCCGGACAGCGGGTGGTGGGGGTGAACCTGGGCGGGTTCGGCGAGATCGCCGCGGGCATGCCCGGGGACGTGGCCAAGCGCCTGGGGGTGCGCACCGACCAGGACCGCCCGATCGAGACGTTCGCCCACAGCCACCCGACCATCACCTATCCCTGCTACCCGAAGGAGATCAGACTCGGTGACGCCGTCGCCCGGCACGTCTACTGCGAGGCCGACCCGAACATGCCGGTCAACGTGCCCTGGCCCTACGGGACGGGCTTCGACGGGCTGGCCCACTTCGCCCACTGCTTCTTCAAGCCCTACAACGTCACCCTCGACTTCACCGACATGAACCTCTACCTCGTCCGCGGCAAGGCCACCTGATCACCGTGCGGACCGGCGGTCGTACGACGACGTGAAGGGGCCCCGGCCGGATGACCGGCCGGGGCCCGCTACCCCTGAGTCCGACGGTCAGACCGTGATGGTCCAGGAGTCCAGGAAACCGGTGTCACCGAAGTAGACGTCCCGGATGTCGAGCGTCCAGGTGCCGGCCGCCTGCTGGCTGACCGGGACCGTGAAGGTCCTGGTGCCGTACTGCGTGCAGGAGGTGCCGCCGTAGGCGTCGACCAGGTAGTAGGTGCCGCTCGGGCCGCGGAGCCGGATGTTCAGGTCCTCGGCGCAGGTGTGGCTGATCGTGATGGACAGCTTGACCGGGGACGCCGCGGTGCCCGTCGCGTTGGACGTGATCGAGCTCGTGGTCGTGGAGTAGTCCCTGATCTGGTAGTTGGTGTCGTTGGTGAACGTCCGGCCGCCGGGGTTGCCGGTGCCGACCGTGAGGTTGAAGGTCACGTTGTGCGTGGTCGAGCCGGTGCCGGTGACGGTGATCGGGTAGGTGCCCTGCGCGGTGGACGCGCCGACCGACAGCGTCAGCGTCGAGGAGTTGCCGGAGGTCACCGACGCCGGGTTGAAGCTGG